>JANMIM010001390.1:0-9883 GCA_031375795.1 Bacteroidota bacterium | reverse complement strand
GCCCTGCCCTGCCTGCTGCACGACTGGATGGCCCTGCAATCGATCGTGGCGATCCATTTGGGTCTGGCGGGCTACCACGTGAGCATGCACGCGCCCGCCATCGCCCTGCATGCCCTGCAATCGCTGGTGGATGCACTCGATGCGCAAGGGCTCGATGCGCCCTCGCTCATCAAGCTGGAAATCTTGCGGGCAGAGGTATTCAATGCATGGGAGGCCGGGGATTGGAAGCGTGTGGATCGGCATTGCGATGCCTTGTTTGCGGCGCTGGAGACCGGCAAGTACCAGAATGCCAACCGCAGACTGGTGTTTGCGATCGACTTGGCAGCCAAATACTTGGCTGCCGGCAAGCCGACCCAGGCCTTGCAATGCGTGGAGCGCGCCTATCAGGACCGCCGCGAAGAGGGGCTGCCAGAGGTGCTCGCCGCCGGAGCCATCATGGAATTGGCTGGCTTGGTGACTTTGGGGGAATGGGACAGGCTGGAACGTGCCATCCCCAACGCACAGTACCTGCTGGAGTCACGGCATCAGCTCAATGATTATACAAGGTTGTTGCTCAAGGGATTTCGGGAGATCCTGCGCAGCCCGCAGACCCTCAAAGCCACCTTGCAGCAACTCAGGCAGGATGTCGAGGGCCTCGTGGCAAGGCAAGGCAAGACCATGTTGCAGACCATTTTTGATGTGTGCAATTGGATCGAGGGAGTGGTCCCGCAGCGGTAGTCACCCCGCTTGGCCTCGACCATCGACGTATCCGGTTTCCCGATACAATCCCCGACGCTAGAGGCCATCAATGATCACGATAATGTCGCTGCCGCCGAAGTTCACGCGAAAGGTGAAGCTTGGCGGTGAGGTCGACACGAAGGTGACCGTCAATGATCCTTGGAAATAACGCTGGATCATCTGCCCAAGCGAGAGTCCAAAATTTGTCATGCCCCAATCGCGTGCTTCACGGATCGAAGCCAGGGCCATCGGAAGTGGGATTTGACCACCATTTTGCAGCCACTGCGCCAAGGCGAGAGATGAATTATTTCCGGAAAGGCCATTGTTGCCATTTCCATTCCCTCCGCCATTGCCTTGCGCGGCCACAAACGTCGCTGCCAAAAACAAAAAGGCACACAATGCGAGAAGTTTTTTCATACCACCTGAGTTGAGAGTTTACAGACCAAACAAAGGCAAGATAGCCAATCGGCAGGAGATTAGAAAGCTGGGCAAGCAAGTAATACTTGCCCCTTTGGGATGGCTGGAATGTCTTTCGCCGGGTCTGAGAGCCACAAAAAATGGCCAGCAGAGGGGGCGGCGACCCTGCCTGCTGGTTTTCCGTTCGCGCACCAGAATCTACTGTTCCCGCAACGATCGGCACCATTGACCTGCAGCACATTGCAATTTGGATTCTTCAACGTGGGCAAAACGCTGATCTACCGTTTCCTAATGAAAACATTGATAAGAATTGGGCTGCTTTTGATGATCATGTTGCAAGGAGCCACTGCCTTGCGGGCCTCGCACATCGTGGGCGGCGACATCACCTATTCCTGCATCAACAATTGCACGGTGCGTGTGCACATGCGGGCTTACCGCGACTGCCTGGGTTTATCGACGGTCCTCAACTCGACCATGCAATGGGTCGGTGGCGTGGGTTGTACAGTTCCGCCTCCGATCACCCCCTGGTCCGCACAGCTAACCAATGAAGTCGTTCAGCTTTGCCCAGCATTTCCGACTGCCTGTACGACACCCGGAGCCACGATTTCTGGGCGCGAGGAATTTTATTGGTTCAGGGACTATGACATCTGCGCCGTGCCGGCCTGCCAGTTTCGGCTGGAATGGTCCAATTGCTGCCGAAATGGGAGCATTTCTAGCATGGTGAATCCGCAGACGGCCAATTTCTATGTCGGCGCCACGACCATCAACACAGCTCTGACGACCTGCAACAACAGCCCGCAGTTCTTTGATCCTCCGATGATGTACATCCCCTCGGGCCACACGACCGTGGTTTCGTTGGGTGCCCAGGATCCCGACGGCGACTCGCTCGCTTATGCCTTGGGCCCGTGCAGGCACGACAGCGCCACCGCAGTGACCTACGCGCTCGGTTATTCGCCGACTGCGCCACTCGGCTCAAGCTGGACGGTGAGCCTGGACCCCGCGACTGGCAACATCACCTTTGGCGCCAATCCCGGCAACAATGTCGTGGGCGTGGTGTGCGTCTACGTGACCGAATACCGCAATGGCGTGCAGATCGGTTCACTGGTGCGCGACTTCATGGTGACCGTGATCACCTCGACCGGCAACAATCCGGCGGTGATCGGCCCCATCAGCAACCTGAGCACCGGGGCGACGGTCGTGGGCAATGAAATCTTGATGTGCAATGCCATCCCGCTCTGCTTTGACCTATTGACATCCGATGTCGATCCTGGGCAACTCTTGGACTTTTCATGGAGCAGGAATCTCGTCGGGGCGACCTTTACCGACTTGGGAACGATGACCGCCGTGGATACGGTCTATGGCAATTCCGCCAATCCGCCGAGGGGGCGCTTTTGCTGGACACCGCCGGGAGACGGCAACTACAGCTTGCGATTTGCGCTGCACGACAACTTTTGCCCCACGATGGGCAATACCCAGCGCACGATCGTGATCAGAGTGGGGCAGCAAGGCACGCCGACGGTCACGACGACAGTCGGCCCCTGCCCGACCATGCAATTCAGCACCACAGGCTGCGGCACGGGCCCTTTTACTTATCAATGGTCGGGCGGCGGCGGACTCACGGGCAGTACTGCGAGCATCTCGTATTCCTATCCCCTCGTCGGCACCTACCCTTGGCAGGTGATCATCACGGGTCCCTCGGGCATCGACACGGTGGCCGGCAATGTCTCGGTGGGATTGGACACCGTTTCGACGGCCTTCATCACGGGCGACTACACACTCGACAATTGCGCGGGCAGGTACCTCGATACCTTGGTCGCCAATGGGTTTTCCTCGCCCGCCTTGTGGAGCAATGGCTCGACGACGGCGACGATCATCATCGATACGCCAGGCACTTACTGGTGTTATGCATGGACCGCTGCGGGTTGCGGGTTCATCGATACCGTCACGGTATCGGAGACCTTGCCCGACATTGCAGGTTATGTCACGACGAGCACCAATGCACCCCTGGCCAACGAATTGGTCTACCTCATTCGCCACGACACCGCTGCCCAGACCCTCACGGCGATCGACTCGGTGGTTACTGATGTGAATGGTTATTACCTGTTTTGCAATGTGACCGACTCGATTGTGTTCATCAAGGCGGCCCCCAATGCGACCAATTATCCCAATGAGATGCCCACCTATGCCGACGGCTCCTTGTTCTGGAGTGGGGCGATCAGTTTCAATCCCTTGGTACAGGCCCCGATCAACCACGATTTCCAGACGCTGGCAGGGATCAACCCCGGTGGCCCGGGCTTCATCGGCGGCTTGATTTCCCAAGGCGCGAACAAGATGGGCGCCATCGGCGACCCGATCGTGGGCCTGCGCGTGTTCCTGCGCGACCGCGTCACCCACGAGGTCCTTGCCTACCGCGACACCGACGTGAATGGTTATTTCTCATTTGCCGGCATCCCCCTGTCTGACTACGAGATCGTGCCCGACAAGCCGCTGGTGAGCACCACCAATGTGCCGCAGGTCTTGCTCACGGCGCAGGTGCCCGTGCGCGACAGCCTGAACCTGCAATTGCACCATTATTGGCTGGAGCTCGTGACCAATGCCACGGGTGTGCAGCCTGCGATCCCCGTATTTGCCGTGCAGGTGATGCCCAATCCGTTCCGCAACACATCGAGATTGAAGCTGGGCCTACCGCAGGCTGCCTACACGCAGGTCGTGGTCTATGACGCGGTCGGTCGCTTGGTGGAGCTGGTTTCATCGACCGATCTGCCTGCCGGCAATCATGCCTTCGAATTCGGCAAGGAGCTGCAGGCGGGCATCTATTTTGTGCGGGTGGAGAGCCTGGGCAGGATCTCGACATTTAAGGTCGTGAAGGAATAGTCTGGAGCGGGCCTTTTGAAATGAAAACGCTGGCGCATTGATCGGGTGCGCCAGCGTTTTCATTTGGGTGGCATTTGCCTCATTCCTTCTCCCGCCACCAATGCAAGACCGGCAACTCCAGGTCCTGCACAAGCATGCCATTCTCGGCCTTGAATTCATAGTACCATTCGACCTGAACCGTGCCGCGTTCGGGGTTGTGGATGAGCTCGCGGGCCGTCAAGAAGGCTGCATAGGGCGTCTCGGGGTAATGCGGCTTGGTGAAATTCCAGTTGCGCACCCCGAGCCCGCAGACGATCGAGGGGCCAAACAGTGGGATGAACCACCTGCGGTGGGCATCCATGTAAAGCATGGCTCCCGAGGCGATGATGCCCCCAAAAATGCTCTTGGCGGCGGCTTCGGGGTCGATGTGGATCGGCAGCGGGTCCACGTATTGGGCAAATGCAATGATCTCGGCCTCGGTATGGTTCATCACGCCGAGTGCAAAGGTCTGGCCGGCTTGCACGGACTGCCCGTTGAGGGTAATGGATTTGGGATGCGTCTCTGGCATTATTCTTGTAATTTTGGGCACGGCTCGTCGGCCGCCGGTCTCAACCTAGTGCAAAAAAGTGCAAAAATTCGCGTATTCCAGCTTGTTGCTCTGCTTTTTCGGTTTGTGGGCCTTTGGTCGGGTGCAGGCGCAAGCCGACACGGTGATTTTGGGCTATACCCTGGGCATGCACGCCGATTCGATTCCCAAGCTCGATCTCCTGAAAATGGGCAAGTTTCAGAAGCTGCTGCGCTACGACCGCCAAGACGAGCATTTGAAGATGCAGGGCGTGGACCTGCAATTTGTGCGGCTCTTCATTTGGGACAATCACCTGCATTCCATCGAGATCAAGACCATGGAAGGGCAGGGGGAAAAGATGTTTGCTTGGTTGAAGTCGGTCTATGGCGAAGGCAAGAAGCAGGACGCCATGGGCTACCGATACACCTGGTTTGCGCCCACGATGCGCGTCGTCTGGGACCAAAACCTCGCCACCAAGGAGGGCGTCGCCCAGTTTGTGGACGAGGTCACCAACGACAAATACTACAAGTTCATGTACAACCGCCAGAATGATTGAGGCCGGGGAGCGGAGGCAGGGAGGAGCAGCCGTTTGTCCTTGCACAGTTTCGTCATGCGGGAATGACCGCCTAAATTTGTGGTTATGAAAGTGAGCAATTGGGGGATGTATCCCAGCACCGAGGCCGAGGTTCGCAGTTTTGGGACAGCGGCCGAGGCGACGCAAAGCCTGAACGAGTGGGGTGAATTGATCCCGCGCGGTCTCGGGCGCTGCTACGGGGATTCCGCACTCAATTCCCGCATCCTGAGCACGCTCAAGTACAATCGCTTCCTGGACTTTGACCGCGAGCAGGGCATCTTGCGCTGCCAGTCTGGGCTCAGTTTCGCCGATATCCTCGACGTGATCGTACCCGCCGGTTGGTTCCTGCCCGTGACGCCCGGCACCAAGTTCATCACCTTGGGTGGGGCCATCGCTGCCGACGTGCATGGCAAGAATCATCACAGCGAGGGTTCATTTTCCACGCACTTGCAGTCCCTGCGCCTGCTTGCGCCGGGTGGACGCACGTATGAATGCTCTCGTACTGAAAACCCTGAGATTTTCTGGGCGACCTGTGGCGGCATGGGCCTCACCGGACTCATCTTGGAGGGTACCTTCAAACTCAAGAAGATCGAGACGGCCTACATTGTCGAGGAGAGCACCAAGGTCAAAAACGTCGACGAACTGTACAAGCTCTTCGAACAGTCGATGCACTTCACATACAGTGTGGCGTGGATCGATTGTCTGGCAAAGGGAAAAAGCCTTGGCAAAAGTATCTTGCTCAACGGCGAGCATGCGAGGTTGCAGGATTTGAACAAGGAAGCGCAACGGGCTGCCCCACTGACCCTACCCAAGAAACTCAAGCTCATTGTTCCTTTCAAATTGCCGTCCTTCACAATCAATCGGCTCACAGTCAAGGCATTCAATACGCTATTTTACGCCAAGGCCAAAAGCGGGCAGCACAGTCACGTCGTGGACTACGACAAATATTTCTATCCCCTCGACGGCATTCACCATTGGAACCGCGTCTACGGCAAGAAAGGGTTTGCACAGTATCAGTTTGCGTTGCCGCCCGATCGCAGTTATGACGGCATGGTGAAAATCTTGGAAGCCATCAGCGCTGCCGGGATGCCGAGCTTTGTAAGCGTGCTCAAATACTTTGGGAAAAGCGAAACTGGCCCGCTATCCTTCCCGATGGAGGGTTACATGCTGGCGCTTGACTTTCCCATCACGGCGAGATTGTTTCCGTTTTTGGATCGGCTGGACGAGATCGTGATCGATTGCGGCGGCCGCATCTACCTCACCAAGGACAGCCGGATGAAGCCGGAAACTCTGCAAAAGGGCTATCCACGACTGGATGAGTTCTTGAAAATCAAGCAACAACTCGACGAAGGCAGGGTCATGCAAAGCCTTCAGTCGAAAAGACTGGGAATTTGATATAAATATTTACACAGATGCTTCCTAAAATCCGAAGAGAATAAGCAAGATAGGCGATAGCAGCAAATGGGCCGCGAAAAATAGTTCAAAAGGCGAGATCGGGGCTTGGAGGGGCTGGAACGCGGGGAGAAAAAGGTCGTAACATTGGATGTCGCTAAGTGTCTCCCCGAACTTTTCTATCTTTGTTCCGGGCTTGGCAAAGTGCGCCCGACGGGAAACCTAGGGCAACGCGGGAGACTGCGTGCGAAGCGCTAAAGCCAGCCTACATTTTTCGCGAAATGTCCAATAACACTGTTGTCATCCCCATCGGGCCGAAGGAGCCGGGGGAATTCCTCGCCGAGCTCCATGCGGCCATCTGCCAAGCCAAGATGCTGATCTTCGAGCGGCGCGACCTTAACCTCGGAGAAGAGGAGTCCTACGCCCTGTACGTCCTCACCGACTTGCAGCAAAGGATCGTCTCGAAGGATTAGAATCGGGGGCTTCGGCCCCCTTTTCCTTGCCAATGTGGAAAAAGTGTCGTAATGTGGTGGCATACATGTGGTTGCGGGGCACCCCCATGTCAGTTCTTCCAAAATAGCCCCAGACTTAAGACTTGTCCGCCAGTAAAACCGCCAATTTTCACTAGGACGCAGATCGGAGACAGAGAGCCACGCTAGGCGTGGACTTGGCCTGCTCTGATCGGGCGCTTAGCGGTGCCTTCTGGCGGCGGACCTTGTTCCACGCCTAATTTTTTCACCAATGGAAACTATCAAGGAAAGAGTTTTGATGACGGTCTCATACGGCTATATGACCATGTTCATCATATCAAGCAACATTTTCCTGTTCGGAGACATTTGGGCGAATGGCTTCTGGGCCACGGTCAATTTACCATCGCTGTTCGCCATGACCATCAGGTGCATTTTCTGGCCATATTTCCTCCCACACTACTTCGGATGGATATGAACAAGACTGCAATATTCATAGCCATGCTGATGTTGGTCCTCGCCTCGTGCGACAGGGAGCCTAAACCCAAGGACGAGTGGGAGATCAGGTACGACAAGAGACAGGAGAAAATCAAGGAAATGACCGCCAAGTGCAAGGATTGTGTATTGATTGACTCTCTGGATGGCTTGGAATGGACGTACCAAGTCCAAGAGCGACTTGGGGCTAAATCCAAGGTGATTTCAGGCAATATTGAGATAATGGATGTGATTGAGAGGCGAATACCATCAGACTCAATCGACTATGTCATAAGGGCCAAGTACGATTACACGACCACCTTCATACTCGACATCCATTGTGACAGGGCACTTTTCGGCCAGATATACCCGCACTTGAAGAATCGAGAAGCCGTGATGGTCTTGGGCATAAGAAGCATTGGAAAGCCGCTTTTCACGATGGCGGCATTTGGAGAGGCGTATGAATACGGCCCTGCGTTGATGGAAATCGAGGCACCCGAGGCGTTCATCATGTCCGCAGACCTACTTTATTTCGAGGAAATATGAAAACAATGATCCTATTGCTGGCGATGGCCTTGTTTGGCCGATTGGTAGCCCAGCACACCATTGATGGCGATTTCTACCCGTCCTACGACGGTACGCTCATGATCGGGGCCGGGATCAGGAGCTTCCCCGATGCCGTCTTGGTGGACGACGAAGCCTACAATGTCAAGGCCCAAACTCGGAAGGAGCTTCTGGGAATCAGAACCTACCTCCCGGTCACACTGATAACGGAAGGGGGCAAGGTGGTCGCCTACTCGCTCTGGTTCAAGGAGACTGACTGGATTCCGATGTTCGCCAAGCTGGTGGACAGGTACGGGATTCAAGACGAGATTAAGGATGGGGACGACGGGCTGCCCCTGATCCACTGGTTCGGCTACAAGGTGGATTTGTCGCTCATGGTGCTGGCTAGGACTCAGTTCTCGGTCTCTGTGATTCTTAGATAGCCAATCTGAAGCGAAGACGCATAATCCACACTACAATAATTAGCAATATGAGAAAAAGAACTTATCAACAGGCCCAGTTTATCGAAATCAACGACATGTGCAAATCTTTTATTGCAACATTTCTTGAATTTTAGCGTTATTTATATTAGCATTGCATGGTTATCAACATGTGTTGATACTGTAAGCATTGCCCGGAAGACAACAACGATGCAGAACATGAGTATCTTAAAACGCGAATTAGAAGTTTACGAAGAGCATTTGGGTAAACTTCTGGCCGACTTTCCACAAGGTGGTTACGTGGTCATTAAGGACGATAAAATACTTGGTGTTTGGAATGACAGATTGGACGCACTTAGGGAAGGCATCAAAACCTATGGAAACGTTCCGTTCTTGGTCAAGAATATTAAGGAAAGTGATGGCGTGATAAATTTTAGCAGGGATATAACCTTTGTGAAATGCCACGCCTAGCACATCGTCCTCCAAATCTTCAATTAGAGGGACCAACCGTAAAGGTCACGATCACCCTACCTTCGTCAGTGGTAGCAGACTTTCACGCGAAAGGGATTCCTATTCCAAGCGAGCATAATCTGCTGGCATTGATTGATACTGGTGCATCTAATACATCGATAGATGTAAGTATAGCATCTAAGCTCAGCTTGATAGCGAGGGATGAAAGAACTGTATTGACCCCTAGCGGGGAATCGAAGCAGGAATTGTTCGATGTAGCTGTGGTCATTCCTGCGCTACACCCTACTTTCAGATTCGAGCTACAAGTTCTTGGTGCAAACCTTGGGAAACAACCTTATCAAGTCTTGATAGGGCGTGATATTCTTAGCCTAATGACCTTGGTTTATCATGGATGGGACAACAGCTATACCCTTCACCTTTAATACATTCTGATATATTTTATCGCGAATAGTGACAAAAAGGAAGGGGCAATTGCCCCTTCCTTTTTGATCATCCTGCCAGCTTTTCCCACGGCCGCGAGCGGTCGTGGATGAGCAGGGTGTCGCCCTTCCATTCCGCCGAGACATTGATCATGTTGAACTGGAACGCCTTCAAGCGGTAGGTGGGCTGCACGAAATCGACCCGCGAGGCGAAGATCTTGACCAAGTGGTTGTACATCACCAAGCCCATCGCGGTCGCCAGCATGAACGTGGTGTTCTCGCCCATGAAAGAGAATGGCAGCTTCGACCAGTTCCAGTCGTTGTTAAGGATGTCGAAGTTCTTCTCGATGGCCCCGCGCTGGTTGTAGGTGTACACCACGTCAAGGTCGCTCAATTGGGTGTTGTTGGTGATGATCGAGCGGTACACGAACTTCTTGCCAGTGATATGGTGCGGCTCGTCGGCTGGACGGCGGGTGGTCACCACACGATAGGACTTTGTGTTCTTGCCCTTGAATGGCACGTACTCGAATGACCCGATCTCGAAGGTGTCG
>JANMIM010001385.1:0-5496 GCA_031375795.1 Bacteroidota bacterium | reverse complement strand
AATTCATTTCTTCTAAAAGATGAAAGGGTTAAAAGATTCAAAGAAGGTGCAAAACAACGCATTTCGGGGGGAAAATAAAAGGAGGAATCTTCCCCCACTACGCCGCGCCGGCTGCACCCATTGCCGTGATCGCAGAGCATGATACGGGGATCGCGGTCTAGGGTTGGCGATCATTGCCGGGCTTGGGTGAGGGTTTCGATGAATGGGGGCTGGGGAGGCATGGGTGGGGATTTCTACCGGATGATTTCGCCGACTCATCGCCCCTCAAATTCGACTGCTATCTCGGCAAAAACTACTAATTTTGTCTTAAGCTGCTGCGAAATTGAGCCTCAGGCTGATTTTCCAGACGATTAAATTTTGTTCACAATGTACATCACACACGTCTTTCTCACCAATATCAAGTGCCACAGGGATTTCTCGATGGACTTTCGACATCGCGAAGCTGGGTGGCATGTGATCTTGGGAGACAACGGCGCAGGAAAGACGAGTGCGATCAGGGCAATTGCTTATGGGCTCATAGGGCCTAGCCATGCGGGAGCGCTGCATGTGAATGTTCAGGATTGGGTTCGCAATGGCGACGATCAGTGGTCGATTCGGTTAATTGTGGACAAGGCAAGCGTCGACAAGACCATGAAAGACGTCCCTAATATCGAAGGCGCCGATCGGGGAGTGGTGATCAGCATCGATTATACAGGAGTAACGACGATGACCAATGCGCCAGACAATGATTCGCTCAGGGTTGCACCCTGGCTATCCCTCGAGGAAACTGGCTGGTATTCCTCCGGATTTGGTTCATTCAGGCGCCTATTTGATGGCGATCAAGAATTGCAACGCGTCTATGAATCCGATCCTAAGGCTGCCGCACATCTGTCTTTGTTTAGAGAAGGAGCTGCATTACGTAGCTCACTGAGTTGGTTGCGCGAATTGCATGCTAGGAAGCTGGCCAACCCACTTGGTGAAGAAGCGAAACTCTTGGAATGGTTCATTGACTTCATCAACCGCAGCAATCTGCTGTCCAAAGGCGTACGGATTGTAGATGTGAACCTGGATGCGGTCACTTTCGTCGATGGAAATGGACAAAACGTCGCGGCAAATCGCCTGAGCGATGGCTTCAATTCCATGCTGAGCTTGACCTTTGAAATGATGCGGAGGTTGTTGCAATGCTATGGTAGTGCCGTCGTGATGCAGCATTGGGATTCTGAAAAATGCACGATCAACCTGCCCGGCGTCGTGCTGATCGATGAGGTAGATGCGCACCTGCATCCTACATGGCAGACGCGCATTGGAAATTGGTTTACAACCCATTTCCCAGCGATGCAATTTATCGTGACCACGCACAGTCCACTGATTTGTCGAGGTGCAGCAAAAGGTACGATATGGAAATTGCCCGAGCCTGGCACAGAAGGTTCGCTGCGCGAAATACTAAATGGCGAAAAAGATAAACTCGTCTATGGCAATATTCTCGATGCTTATGAAACCGCCGAATTCGGGAATGGCGTGAGCCGAGGCGAGGAAGGCAAGGAAAAACAAAAGCGCTACCGCGAATTGATGATGAAGCGCCGCTTTGAAGTTGCCATGACTCCCGAGGAGCAACAAGAATTCTCGCAACTGCAAACCATCTTCCAGAGCCATGTTGAGGATTAAAAATCAGCAACTTCCTACTGAGATTCAAGAATACTTGGATGTCTTGCATCAAAAAGTCCTTGGGAAGACTGCGTTTGAAGAGCAGGTCGCGATTGCAAACCATCTTTGGGACAAAAAGGCGGATTCCATCGAAGGGAAAAACGTATTTGCAACCGTGAAAGTAGCCTTGTCCCAAATGTCCACAGCCCCAGGCATCTGCAATTATTGCGAACAAAGCGAGGCAGGCGACATTGAGCATATTTGGCCAAAGAGCTTCTTTCCTTCCAGGACATTTAGGTGGGACAATTACCTTTTTGCCTGCAAACAATGCAATACTGGGCACAAGCTGGCTCATGCATGGATTTTTGATCCCGTAGGCAGCGATTTTGCGCAGAAATTGCAGGGCAGTATTGAGCCTCCCACGGATGATTATTGTTTTCTTGATCCTAGGGCTGAAGATCCCATGAATTTCATGAGCCTCGATTTCAGAGACCATATGTTCTATGCTGAAGTAGTAGCCGGAAATCAAGCACGTACCAACCACAAAGTTGAAAAAACACTCGACATATTGCAGCTCAATGACCGCGAGGTATTGCGCACCAATCGCAAGGCAGCCTTCGGAAACTCTAGACGATTGTTACAAGAGTATCTTGCGGCCATGGAAGCTCAAACGCATGCAGAATTGGAAGCCGTGATCGATGGCGATCCGCCAGTAGATTTTTCACAGGCACTTGAAGTTGAGAAACAGCGCATTATGGTTTGCACCAAAAACGAGCTTCTACGGCAAGTACACTTTACGGTGTTTCGAGAAATGCAACGGCAAGTTTCGGACTTGCCTGCATCCATCCAAAATTTGTTTCAAAAATCAGGTGCCCTTCATTGGTGACAAAATTGCGCGACAGCTTATGCGAAAGGATCTTATTTACAGAAGATGCCCGCCTATGCCTCAAGGGCAGACCGTTTCGATTGGCAAGCGATCCGCGGGTCATTGGAACTAGACGACACACTTCAATTGGTACTTGAAATTCCCCACCCGATGAACTTCTTCAAAAAACTCTTCGCCCTCAAAACACCCTCGGATACGCCCTCCCAAAGCGCTCCTCGCTCCGGCAGCAGCGTCGAAAAACCGATCCTATCCGAAGCTGATTTCTGGGAATGGTTCACGACGCGAGCAGCTGATTTTCACCAGGTCGTCAAGTCGAGAGGCAATTTCGAACGCGATTTTTTTGACCATGTTTCCTTGCGCCTGATGGCATTGCGCGATGGCTACTATTTGCTCACGGGCATGCTCGATGCGAATACGGCCGAGCTCGTTTTCACTGCCGAGGGTGTCATCAAGAATTTTGTGTTTGTGGAGGAATTGGTTGCCGTCGCACCGCAACTGCAGGGTTGGAAATTTACCGCCTTGAAACCGGCACTCAACAAAGGGAAATTTGGAGTGGAGATGGGCGGCATGAAATTCTCTGCCGACACCATTCAATTTTGTGCGCAGGAAGATGCCCGCTATCCCGACGAAATCGTCATTTGCCTTGTGCATCAAGATTATACCAAGGAAAATCATGATTTGGTGGGTTCCGGCTGCATGGTTTTCATCGACAATTTTTTGGGGGAATTGAATGCCGCCCTCATGGTGGATCGATTCCATATTATGGGCAAAGACGAGGCGCAGGAGGAATTGATTCCCATGGAAAAATTGCTCGCCTACCTGCAATGGCGTCAAGCAGAATTTGTCGAAAAATATGAGGGTGAGCGTCGCGACACCGAGCAGGACCGTTATACTGTGATGAATGCGCAGTTGCAGGGCGGATTCTCAATGGTCGCCGTCGTCAATGTAGATTTATTGCGCTGGGACCGCAAGGCTTCGCATCCGTGGATGCTCGTCGTCGAGCTCGGCTACGACGGCAGCGCCCACCAAGGCATGCCCGATCAAGCGACAGCCGAGGCACTCGACATCCTCGAAGACAGCCTCCTGAGCCACCTCCGCGACGTCGACGGCTACCTCAACATCGGCCGCCAAACCGTCGAAAACGAACGCACAATATTTTTTGCCTGCCGAGAATTTCGCAAACCCACCAAAGTCCTCGATGAAATCATACGCGGGTATCGGGGGCACCTGAGCTTGAATTTTGAGATTTTCAAAGATCCTTATTGGCGGACGGTGGGGCATTTGGTGCCGAGGAAATAAACATTTCGAATCGAAAAATTTGATTCAATTCTTTCGATTCATCCCCAACACCCTAACAATAACAAGACCCCACGATGACCAAATATTTCCGCCGAATATTATGGATATAGGTTTGCAATATAGATTCACCGTCAAATGTTTTGGGGGCGCTGCGAATTTGGTAGAGCAGTCTCGAAATGAAGGCATAGACGTTGGGGTCTGGGGAGAATTGATAAATCTGAATGCCACACAAAAAAGACACGGCCCTGTAAGTCTTCATGGGCTTGCGCTTCATCCAGACAGAATCGCTCGTACTCAATTGATTGAGAATGCTCAAGCCTCCTCCATGCCGAATTTCTTCAATGCTCATGGTTTTGACCTTGCGCAATGGTAGTCGTTCCTCTCCCGAGACATCGTTGATGGTGTACATTCGGCCCTGGGCCCAATCTACCTTGCAGGTGAGCGAAACCCAATTTTTGTACACTTGGACCGTATCCTTCCAACTAATGGAAGGCATGATTTCCATCATCACATTGGTAGTCTTGTCAATGGCATGGCCCACCATGTTGTTGTAGACCCTGAGGTATCTGAGCTGCTGCGTATTGTCCTTGAAGGTCACGCGCACCTTGAGCAGAACAGACGGTTCGCCACCCTCAGCCATGAGCGAAGATTGGAAAATGCGCAAAATCAAAAACAAACAAAATATCGACCAGCGTTTCATTTTGGCTAAGCGCTCCACATGGTTGTAATCGAATTTCAAGTTGCAGAAATCTGCGGCGATTTCCTAGAGCGCCCACGGGCATCCGCGAGCCCGCTTGCAACACAATTGCCCCATTTTCCCCCACAATTTCCGTAATTTGCCCCCATGGAACCACCGATTTTGGTCGTCGAGGGCTTGAGTAAGCAGTATCGCATTGGGAAGCAGGGCTCGGGCTCGATGGCGCAAGATTTGGTCGCGGGCCTGAAGGGGGTTTTTAAGAAGGAACCGGCTGAGGAAACGGCATTTTTTGCGCTGCAGGATGTGTCTTTTGCGGTCGAGCGCGGGGATGTGCTCGGCATCGTGGGCCGCAATGGTGCAGGCAAGAGCACGCTGCTGCGCATCCTCTCGGAAGTGACGCCGCCCTCCTCGGGACGCGTGACATTCCGGGGTTCGGTGACATCGATCCTCGATGTCGGCACCGGTTTCCATCCCGACCTGAGCGGCCGGCAAAATGTCTACATGAGCGCCGCGATCAATGGCATGGACCGCGACGAGATCAAGGCCCGCTTTGATGAAATCGTCACCTTCAGCGGCATCGAGCGCTTCATCGACATGCCCGTGAAGCACTACAGCAGCGGCATGTACATGCGCCTCGCATTTTCGGTCGCCTTTCACAGCACGGCCGAGATCCTCCTCCTCGACGAGGTGCTCTCCGTCGGCGACGTCGAGTTTCGCCTGCGCAGTGCCCAGAAAATCAAGCAGATCGCCCGCTCGGGCACCACGGTCCTGATCGTGAGCCACGAGTTGCCCAGCATCCGCAACCTCTGCAACAAGTGCCTGCTCCTGGAATCGGGCCGCATCAGGGCATTTGGGCAACACATCGCCGTCGCCGCCGAGGTCGCCACCAGCTACGTGGCGCTGCGCGGCTGCGAGGCGCAGCTGGTGCAGACGCGGCTGGATGCCGACTCTCGTGCCGAGACCACGCGCCTCACCGAACTCAGCGCCAAGG
>JANMIM010001383.1:0-1998 GCA_031375795.1 Bacteroidota bacterium | reverse complement strand
TCCTTGCCGCCCAGCCTACATGTGTACACATCCAGGCCCCCCAGCCCGCCGAGTCCATCTGAGCTGAAATAGAGCATGCCGCTGGGGCTCAGGTAGGGAAACATCTCATTTCCAGCGCTGTTGACGGTCGGGCCGAGGTTTTCGGGCGTGGACCAGGCATCGTCCACACGGCGGCTGCGGTAGATGTCAGTACCGCCATAGCCGCCCGGCATGTCGCTGATAAACAACAACTCATTGCCGCCGGCCACGACGGCAGGGTGCCCAAACGAATATTTGTCGCTGTTGAAAGGCATGCTGCGCACATTGGTCCACGGGCCCGTGGGCGGCACGTCGGCGTAAAACAGCTTGAGGTTCAAGATGCCGTTTTCGTCGAGGGATTTTTTGCCTTCAAAGAAGTTGTTGCGCGTGAAATAAGCCAGGTTGTGCAGGGAATCCCAGGCGCAGGTGGCCTCATGGAAACGCGTATTCAGCTTGCCCTTCACCAATACCGGCCGACTGAATTTATCGCCATTGCCGCCCATTTTACTATAATACAAGTCGAGAAAGGGCTGGCCGTTCCAATCGTACTTGCTTTCCACGACCTCGCCTTCTCCCCGGCTGCTGGAAAATAGGATCCCGCCTTTGTACCAGATGGGGCTGAATTCATCCACCTTGGTATTGTGGGGGAAGGGAGCCATCGTGACCTCGGAGGAATCGGAATAATATTGCTGGATATTGCGGCAAGAGGCCGCAAACTCTGCCCCGCGCGGATCGGTCGGCACCGCCTTGCCATAGCGTTCAAACCACTTGGCTGCCTCGGGATACATGCCCATGTTCATGAGGCTCTGCGCGAAATAGAAATAATTCAGCGGCGGAATCTGATTGAGATTCACGATCTTGGAATACACCTCGGCGGCCTTGCGATAATCGTAGGTGAGTCGGTAGCAGTCTGCCAGCCGCAGCATGCCTGTCTTGTCAAATTTCTTCTCCAGGGCTTTTTCATAATCCTTGATCGCCTCGGGATAGGCCATGCGCTCATAAGATGCATTTGCCCGCTTGAGGCGCGCATCTTGTGCCTGCACGTGCATGCTCAAACCGATCCACAATCCCAGCAGCAAGCCACACCGCACAAGTACCTGCCAATTGAAACGCAATATGTTTGCTACCGGCTGCATCAAAAATAGCGTGGACTTTTCATGGGGGATTTTTTGGAAGAGAGCTCGAAACCGAGCATGAACTCGTGGGTGCCATTGTGTAGGCGACGCAGTGGCGTGATCGAATAGTCGTAGGCATAGCCCAGCCGAAATTGTCTTGCGATTCGGAAATCCATCATGAGCGCCACGGCATCGCGGCTGCGCCAAGAAGCGCCCAGCCAAAACCGCTTCGCAATATAGGCCATCAGGTTCACATCCAGCTCCAGTGGCGCATTGGGGCTGTATTTGAGCAGGATGGAGGGTTTCCATTGCACGGCATTTTGCAGGCCCAAGACATAGCCCATGGTGAAATAGGCATGGCGGTACAGACGTGCCACCGACACCTGTGCCGCATCAGACTTGAGCAGCGGTGTGTTGAGGATATGGGGAATCGACAAGCCCGCATACATGCGGTTGTTGCTGAAATACACACCTGTGCCTACATTGGGCATGAGCAATGAGCGCACATTGTTGGTGATCACGGGGTCTTGCAGGTCGGTGGCATCGACCTTGGCCCAGTTCACGCGGTAGTTCATCGCCCCGCCCCGCAGGCCCAACGCCAGTTGGCTGTTGTCGCCCAGCGGGATGGTGTAGGCGTAGCTGAGCGTGAGCCATTGCTGCTGGGTATATCCGATGTTGTCGTTCAGCAGGTTGATGCCGTAGCCCGCACGTTTTTTTGCGCCAGGCATGTCGTAACTGAAGGATTGCGTGACCGGTGCGCCAGGGAATCCCAGCCATTGGTTGCGAAAGAAAAACACGCCCGTAGGTGTGCCGCGCGAACCCGCGTAGGCAGGGTTGAGCGAAAGCCCGTTGAACAAATATTGCG
>JANMIM010000380.1:0-2807 GCA_031375795.1 Bacteroidota bacterium | reverse complement strand
ACCGTGAGGGTCGTGCAGTTGGAGTCATTGCCGCAGCTGTTGGTGACCGTGAGGCAGACGTTGTAGGTGCCATTGGCGGCGTATGTGTGCGACGGATTTTGCTGCGTGCTCGTGCCGCCGTCGCCAAATGTCCATGCCCAGGCAGTGTTGATGCCGGGGGTGTTGTCGGTGAAGCCATAGACAAAGTTGTTGGCGACAAAGCTGAAGGCGGAGAGCGGAACGGGGCAAATCGTGATCACCTGGCAAAAGGTGTCGCTGTAGCAGGCATTGAAGGCGATGAGGCAGACGTTGTAGGTGCCCGGCGTCGCGTAGGTGTGCGTCGGATTGACCGCAGTGCTGTTCACGCCGTCGCCAAAGTTCCAAAACATCGTCGTAGCGTTGGTGGAGCTATTGGTGAAGGACGCCGTTGCGGTGCCACCGGCCGAGCCCGTGAAGTTGGCGACGGGCTGGGCACAGACCGTCACGTTCTGGCAGACAGTGTCTGAGCCACAGGTGTTGGTGGTGATGAGACAGACGTTGTAGGTGCCTGCCGCCGCATAGGTGTGGCTGGGGTTTTGCAATGTGCTGGTACCGCCGTCGCCAAAGGCCCAGGACCAAGACGATGGGGAGGAACTGGACCCATCGGTGAATTGCACGCCAAATCCCGAGGGCACGGATGTGAAGGCCGCATTGGGATTGGGGCAGGTGACCGAGATGGTCTGGCATACCGTGTCGCTGCCGCATGAATTGGTGGTGATGAGGCAGACGTTGTAGGTACCAAATGAGGCATAGGTATGGGAGGGGCTCAGCGATGTGCTCGTGCCGCCATCGCCAAAGGTCCAGGCATAGCTCGTGCCGCCCGTGCTTTGGTTGGTGAAGTTGACGGTGGAGAGGTTGTTACTGTAATTGAATCCCGCGTTGAGCGCGCAGGGATAGTTGCCGATGTTCACACGAAACATGAGCTCGCGCAAGTTGTTGTCCCTGAATCCCGACCACGCGCCGCCGAGCACCTCGTAGCTACGTCGGGAGATGGGCCCGACATCCTCGGTGCCGATAAACATGTCTGCCCCACCCATCATCCAAGCGACATAAAAGCCGCCACTCGCGATGCTGATCGGCAGGGCATAGTTCACGGTATTCCAATTGCCCACGCTCACTTGTGAAAATGGGATGGTGTCGGTCTTGAGCAAGGTGCCGGGCCCTCCACCGGGGCCGTTGTCGGCAAAGATCGAGATGATGTAGCCCGAGAAGCTGGCCGCGGCGATAAACACCTGCACCGACTGGATCGACATCGGGTGCACGGGCGGATTCATGTACACGCCCACGCCGTCGTCTGTACCGCCGCCGTTCCAGCCCCAAGAGAAGGTATTGCCACCACCCGTCGTGTAAGTGAGCTGTGCAGTCGGCCCGAGGAGGTTGACCAAGTCGATCTCCGAGCGGTTCACGTTGTTGCCGGGGTTGATGTCGCTGGCATTGTTGCAAGTGATCTCCCAGTAGTATTGGCCGGCGGTGTTCACGACGGCTTGGGGGCTGTAGACGAGGAGGGAATCCTGCCCTGCTGCCAAGGTGGGCAGGGTGCGGTTGGCAGTATAGACCGAAGCGAAGCTGAGGTTGCGCAGCACGCCCGCAAAGGTGCTGGAGGTGGTGATGTTGGTGTTACCGACATTCTTCACACGAGATTGCAAGTTTGGGATGAGGCCTGTGGGGTAAAACTCGCCTGCATTGGCGGCGTTTTGGTTCCAGATGGGCGTGAGGTCGCGCACGGCCAGCAGCGGCACGGGGGGATACTTGAATTTGATCGCGTAGTTGCTGGGGGGCTGGACCTCGCGCCAGCATTCCAGGCCCACGGCGCCCGTGCTGTTTTCGATGCCGATCACCAAGTCGGTCGCGCAGCCTCCCGAGTTGAGAAAGGCGGGGTTCATGTTGCGGTAGGTGAATGTGATGGAACTGTCTGTCCCATCCAGCAGCACCTGGAATGTATTGGATCCCGTCCAGTCGGGGGTGCCCGACTGCCACCAGGGCGTGTTGTAAAAACTCACGACCAGGCTGTCCTTGAGATTGGTCCAGTAGTAACACTTGGCGGGATTGGGAAATGCGGGAAAGGAGGAGATGAAGTTGAGGTCGCTCATGAGCGGGGCGACATAGTTGTCACCCGCGCCACCCGCCGTCGGGATGCCGGGAAAGCAGCTGGCGATGTTGCTCACGTTGTCAAAGCTGATCCAGCCATTGGAGCCGATCTTGAAGGTGCCGTAGTCACCCCAATAGAAGTGAAAGTTGAAGAACATGGAAAATGGACCCACCGAGTTGTCGTCGGCGAGGCCGTTTACACGGGTGAGGTGCACCGGGAAATAGGTGGTGTCGATCCAGCTGGGTACGGGGCCGCTGGGCTCGTTGGAATCTTTCCAAAGGTATCCGTAGGCGTCTGGACCGCCACTTGCAGCAAACAGGTTGGCCACACAAAACAAGGCAAGAAAGGCCGAAAACAGGGTAAAACGTTTTTTCATGAGCATTGATTTCAATCGCGTTCTTGATACGAGAGGATAAGATATGATTTTTCTCTGGAATTCTTGCAAGATATGGGCGGGAACAATGCAATCAGCGCTGAAAATGTCTGTTTTTGATCCTTGGTTTGATGCTGGAAATGGTTGGTGCTGGCGGATGGGCTGGCGGTTTGCCCTAGGCCAATTTGGGTTGTTGTGGGTCGAAAGGAATTGATGAAATAGCCGTTGTGAGTCCGTTGCGGCATGGTCAGGGCATGCCCTGCCCATGCGTCATTTAGCTGAAAATCAATACTTTAGCTTCGTAAACCTGTCGCAATTCACCTATTA
>JANMIM010000235.1:0-5841 GCA_031375795.1 Bacteroidota bacterium | reverse complement strand
CGACCAAGACGCTGGCCTCGCAGCCCGACCTGCTCAAGCGCCTCTTCCCCAGCCTTTTCAGCCTCAAGGTGGCGTTTTCTGCCGTCTATCCCCTCTTCATGATCGGTGCCGGTTGGCTCGTGGGCTACCGCGGCGAGGAGTTGTACCTGCTGCTGCTGCTGTGCATCGTGCACAGCGTCTTGCAGATCAACTTTTTCTTCCGGGCCAATTTCCAAGCCTTCCAGCGGTTCAGGTTTGATGCCGTGGCCTCGGTCCTGGACCGCGTCTTGATGCTGGGCATCGTCGTGGGCCTCCTGCTCACAGAGATCAACCTGGAGGCCTATATTTTTGCGTATTTGATTTCTGCGGGGCTCACGATGATCGTGCTGTACTTTTTTGTGCTGCGCATCTTTGGCTTCATCCGGCCCACATGGCAGTCGGCCTCGATGCGCGAGTTGCTCAAGCTCAGCTATCCATTTGCCCTCATCACGATCCTGTATTCGATCAACGACAAGGTGGATCAGGTCTTGCTGGAGCGGCTCATCGGCGGGGATGCCGGCGACCATGAGACCGGCATCTATGGCGGCGCCTACCGCTGGGTCGATGCAGTGATGATGTACCTCTGGACGGTTTTGCCCATCTTCTTTGCAAAGTTTGCCCACCATGTCGACGATCCCAAGGCGCTGAAACGCTTGCTGGCCTTTGGGCAGCCCATTGCGGCGATCCCGATGATCTTTGCGGGCATGTTTGGCTTGCTGTATGCCGAGAAGCTGCTCTTCCAATTCACCGACAGCAACCTCCTCGACCTCGCCAAGATGACCCTGTGCCTGCGCATCCTTTTCATTGCAGTCTTGGTCAATGGCATCTTTGCGATCTACAGCACCCTGCTCACGAGCACCAACCATGAGCGGTTTGTGAGCCGCATGATCGCCGTCTCGATCGTCATGAACATCACCCTCAACTGCATTTTCATCCCCCGCTTCGGGGCCATCGCCTCGGCCTGGAACACCGTGCTCAGCTTCTCCTTCCTGTCGCTGAGCTACGTCTGGTACATGCATTACAAGATGCCTGTGAAGCCTGCCTACGATACCTTGCTCAAGCTGCTGGCGCTTGCTGCGGTCTTTGGGGGGGCGTTTTGGGGATTGTCGCTCACGGGCCTGCCGTGGTGGCTGGTCTCGGCGATTGCAGGCTTGGTTTTACTGGGATTGAGTTATTTTGGCGGATTGCTCAAGACGAATGTCGATGCCCAATAAGCCCATCCATATCGCGGTCAACACCCGCCTGCTGCTGCCCGACAACCTGGAGGGCATCGGGCGGTTCATGGACGAGATCTTGAAGCGCATGGTCGCAGCGCATCCCGAGGCTCGGTTTTCATTCTTCTTCGACCGCGATTTCGACCCCAAATACATCTATGGGCCCAACGTGACCGGCTACAAGCTGTTCCCGCCTGCGCGGCACCCCTTTTTGTTCATCTGGTTTTTTGAGTGGGCCGTCGCGCGCAAGCTCAGGCAGCTCAAGCCCGACGTCTTTTTTTCGCCGGATGGGTACCTCTCCCTGCGGAGCCCTGTGCCGCAAGTGCCCGTGTTTCATGACCTGGCCTTCGAGCACTTTCCGCAAGACGTGAAAAAGCTCGAGGCCTGGCACTACCGCCGTTTTTTCCCGCGATTCGCCCGCAAGGCCAGCCGCATCGTCACCGTCTCCGAAGCCAGCAAAGCCGACATCATCGCCCACTATGCGGTCGATCCCGTCAAGATCGAGATCGTCTCCAATGCCACCAACGAGGCCTTCCAGCCCAGCACCGAGGCCCAAAAGCGCGAAACCCGGGCCAAGTACAGTGATGGCAAGCCCTACTTCCACTGCGTCGGGGCGATACAGCCCCGCAAAAACCTGGACCGGCTCATCGCGGCCTTTGACCTGTTCAAGGCCGAGACCCAAAGCGAGATGAAACTCGTGGTCGTGGGCCGCAAGGCGTGGAACTTTGAAAAAGTTATCCACAGCTATTCACAGGCGAAATTCAAGGACGACATCGTCTTTACCGGCTTCGTGAGCGATGCCGAACTCGTGCGTGTGCATGGCGCAAGCACGGGCCTGTGCTATGTGCCTTATTTTGAAGGCTTTGGCATTCCGCTGGTCGAGGCGATGGCCTGCGAGACGCCGATCATCACGAGCAATGTGAGCGCCATGCCCGGCGTGGTGGGCGATGCAGCGCTCTTGGTCGATCCCTTGGACATCAATAGCATCGCCAATGGCATGAAAACGCTCGCCAATTCCCCCCAATTGGCGTCTCTCCTTGTAGACAAAGGCAGGGTCAGAAAACGGCTTTATACATGGGAACGCTCGGCAGAGGCAGTTTGGAATGTGTTGACGACCCTTTAAATTTCCTCCTCAAGGCCCAACATACGGCTGGAAAGAGCGGAAATGAGCGACCGGACACCGAAATATTCGACGTCGATCGAGCTGGCAGGCAGCAAGGTCTATTACCGAATTGAAAACAATTGGGTCAATTTCCATGTGTCGCAGATCCAACTGATCGGGGAATTCTCAGCGCCGCCGGGCGCGATGGCGGCCGAGTATTACTTCAGCATCATCTTGCGGGAGGGCGGCGGCCCGATCGACATCCCTGCCTATACCGACGGCTTGTTTGAGGCACTCGCTGGCCTCAAGAAGCTCCTGCCCGGCATCGGCAACCCCAAGTTGCAGATGGAAGCCGACTTCAACAGCCACGTGCTCTACCCTGCCCACGTCGCAGGCATGGAGCTCTTCACCTTCCACAGCGAGAGCAGCCCCGTCTACAACTTCCCCCTGATGCGCAACCTCAAACGCAAACAAGTGGTCTCCAAGGCGATCCGGCGCGAGGTTTTGGAGATGGTTTATTGATCCGCCGGATCAATCTCTCCTCACTCACACTCAATCTCACACTGAAATCGTCAGGATTTTTCCGAAATTGCACAGCATTAGAGGAAAAAGTGGGGCAGGATACAATGAAACCAATCGAGACATCAGAAGAATTCGAGGCAGCGCTGGCAAGGCTGGATGTGATTTTCTTTGCCGAAGAAGGTACACCAGAGGGCGATGAGGCGGAATTGCTGATGCAGGCAATCCAAACCTATGATGACGCGCATTTCCCGATTGACTTAACGGAAGACCTGAACCGAGCAGAAGCCGAGATTGACCGTGGCGAATTCAGTACGCACGAAGAAGTGATGGATGAGGCACAGCAGTGGATTTCAGAATCGTAGGCTGGATCCAAACGAAACGTTGATTTTGCGGACCAACTGCCAAATCCATTGTCCATGCAAGGTCGAATTTTGCGAAACAAAATCCCTGATGGTTCACATTCCACTTTATCCCATTTCAACTTCCGTACTTTTCACTTTTCACTTTTCACTTCTCACTTTTCACTTTTCACTCCTCACCCCAACCGCCCCTCCAGCTCCATCACCCTCAACCGATAAATCGCCGCCACCGTCAGTGAATCCCTGATTTCCCGGCGCTCGACCATCGCGTAGGCATCGGCCAGGGTCATTTGACGCAGGCTCAGTTGCTCGGTTTCTTCCGGCTCCGCCTCGCCTGCGTGCAGGCCCGTGGCCAAGTACACGATCGCGCGCTCGTCGCTCACGCTGTTGCTCAGATCCATCTCCAGCAGCACCTCGTACCGATCTGCCCTGAGGCCCGTCTCCTCCTGCAACTCTCGCGCCGCCGACGCGAGGGGGTCGATGCCCAGCTTGCCGCCACCCTCAGGAATTTCCCAAGAATAGGCATCGGTCGGCACGCGGTATTGGCCGACCATCCAGATCTTGCCGTCGGCGTAGGGCACCACACCGATCGCCAGGTTGTGAAAATGCACGACCCCATAGATGCCCGGCCCACCCGCCGGATTGAGCACCTGATGCTCGGTGACTTGGATCCAAGGATTGTTGTAAACGTCGCGCGACGACAAGATGGTCCAAGGATTTTTACTTTCGTTCATATTCGATTTTTGCCGATTGAGGGCATGTGCTTAGATTTAGCCAAGTCAAATCTAAGTGCTTGCCGCCAAACGGTGAAATGCGCGATCGAAATGGCTCGAATGAAGCGTATGGCCCTGCAACTTCAGCTTACCCCCGGCATTTTGGAAGCCGGCCTCGACGAGGCCGGCAGGGGATGCTTGGCGGGTCCCGTGGTCGCGGCGGCAGTGATCTTGCCCCACGATTTTGCGCATTCCATGCTCAACGACAGCAAGCAGTTGAGCCACAGGCAGCGCATGGACTTGCGGGAGGTCATCATCGAGCAGGCGCTCGACTGGGCCATCGGCATCTATTCCCATCGGCAGATCGACGAGGTCAATATCCTGAAAGCCAGCTTTTTGGCGATGCATGAGGCCGTCGGGCAGCTACAGGTGCGGCCCGATGCCCTGCTGGTCGACGGCAATCGGTTCATTCGCCACGAGATCCCCTATCAGTGCATCGTCAAGGGCGACGGCAAGTTCATGAACATCGCCGCAGCCTCCATCCTCGCCAAGACCTACCGCGACGACATCATGGAGATGCTGCATGCCGAGCATCCGCACTATGCCTGGGACAAAAACAAGGGGTATCCCACTGAGGCGCACCGCATGGCGATCCATCTGCATGGACTCTCGCCCTACCACCGCCGCAGCTTCAATTCCTCCATTCAATTACAACTTTTTTAGAATAGAAATACATGCGTGACTTTGAAGCACTGTACCATGACATGGAGCCCGAGGATGTGGAGGTCCACATCGCACAATTGGAATCCAAGGTAAATGTCGAGCCCCAGGAAGGCCGCAGCGCGCCGGAAATCGACCTGCTGTTTGAGTACATGCAGGGCCTGAAGAAGCTGGACCGCCACGAGGAGGCGAGCGCGGTGTTTGGTTCGCTGCGCGGCATCATCGACGATTTCAGGAAGCGGGAGGAGGGCTCGATCTTGGGTCACGAATATTTCTTTGAGTGGAGCATGCTGGCACTGAGCCTGGTGACCGAGTCGCGCAGCAGCTTTGTGACGATGCATTTGTACCGCGAGTTGCTCGAGACCTTTGACAATGGGCCCGAGACGCTGCGGTACCGAGGGGTGCAGTCACGCGGGCAGCTCTTGCGACATGTGGAATATTGGCTGGGCAAGGGTGGAGACATGGAGGTCTTGGAAGATGATGACCGTGAATTCATCCAGGCAGCACGCGACGAATACGAGGCGCTGAGCGAGGCTGCGATCGACGACTGCGTGGACCGCGAGGACTATGTCGCCGTCGTGCGCCTCTACCGCAACGCCGCGCAGTATTACCTACTGCTCAAGAAGGCCAATGAAGCCATCGTCGCGCTCAAGGAGGCCATCGAGTACCTGCCCGACACGCCCGACTACCACGAGGTCGACAAGGCCGACATGCTGCTGCAAATCGGACAGATTTTCCTCGGCTACGGCAAAAACGAGATCGCCATCCGCTACTTCAGCCAGGCCATCGAGATCTATGAAAAGGAAGGCGAGGAGTTTGAGATGCAGGTCTACCAAGCCGAGGGATGGATCGAGGAAGCCAAGAAGCGGGTGGGGAAGTGAAATTTTCGTTGCCTTAAAATGATTTTTTCACTGGCAGCGTTTCGACGGAATATCAGTGTACAAAAACAGCCCCACCAAAGGCAGGGCTGTCAATTTCTTGCGTCCGATGGGGGTCACACCTCCTCGGCCTATTTCTCCTTGGCGGGTTTTTCTGGCTTGGGAGCCTTTTCCTTGGGAGCTTTTTCTTCCTTGGCGGGTTTTTCGGCCTTGGGAGCCTTTTCCTTGGGAGCTTTTTCCTCTTTGGCTGGTTTTTCGCCTTTTTCCTCTTTGGCGGGCTTCTCGACCTTGCCGGAATCGTCGTCTTTGTCTTCC
>JANMIM010000230.1:0-10294 GCA_031375795.1 Bacteroidota bacterium | reverse complement strand
CCCCAACCCAAAGCTTAGTTCAAGAAATGCAAAGACTTCAATCGCTGGATTACCTTGTCTTTTTCATCTACTTTGTGATTGTCTCGGCCTACGGGCTGTGGGTCTATTTTCGGAAGAAAAAGACCGAGGTCGACTCCAAGGATTATTTTCTGGCCGAGGGATCGCTTACTTGGTGGGCGATCGGGGCATCCCTGATTGCTTCCAACATCTCAGCCGAGCAATTCATCGGCATGAGCGGGGCTGGCTTCAAGCTGGGCTTGGCGGTGGCGAGCTATGAGTGGATGGCCGCAGCGACGCTGGTCGTCGTGGCGGTTTTTTTCATGCCCGTCTACCTGAAAAACAAGATTTTCACGATGCCGCAGTTCCTGAGCCGGCGGTACAACGACACCGTGGCCATGATCATGGCGGTGTTTTGGTTGCTGCTCTATGTGGTCGTCAACCTCACGAGCATCTTGTTTCTGGGAGCCTTGGCGATCAGCAGCATCTCGGGACTGAGCTTGGACATGTGCATGTATGCGCTCGCGGTTTTTGCGATTTTGATCACCCTCGGCGGGATGAAGGTGATCGGCTATACCGATGTGATCCAGGTATTTTTCTTGGTCCTCGGCGGATTGGTCACCACCTATCTGGCACTCAACTTGGTGGCAGAACAAAACGGCAGTTCGGGCATCTGGGATGGATTTGGATTCATGTCCTCGCAAGCCGGCGACCATCTCCACATGATCCTGAAGCGCGACAATCCCAACTACCTGGACCTGCCGGGGCTCACGGTTTTGTTGGGCGGCATGTGGGTGGCCAATTTCAGTTACTGGGGCTGCAATCAGTACATCACGCAGCGTGCCTTGGGTGCCGATTTGCCGACCGCGCGCAAGGGGATCCTCTTTGCGGCCTTCCTGAAATTGCTGATGCCCTTGATCGTCGTCGTGCCGGGCATCGCGATGTTTGCCTTGTACCAAAAGGGCGGATTCCAAACCGAGATGCTGGGGCCCGATGGTCAGCTCACCGTGGACCGCGCCTATCCGACCCTGCTCAACCTGTTGCCGGCCGGTCTCAAGGGGCTGAGTTTTGCGGCATTGACGGCGGCGATCGTGGCTTCCTTGGCAGGCAAGATCAACAGCATTGCCACGATCTTTACCCTGGACATCTACAAAAAAGTGCTCGTGAAGACGGCGACCGAACAGCGGCAGGTGCGCGTCGGGCAGATTACAGTCATCTTGGCGATGGTGATCGCCGTCCTGATCGCGCCGCACCTTGGCATCGACAAGGGGGGGTTAAATTACATCCAGGAGTACACCGGCTTCGTGAGTCCGGGCATCTTTGCGATGTTCTTGTTGGGCTTTTTCTGGACCCGTGCCACGAGCAATGCCGCACTCTTCGCGACCATCGGCGGATTCCTGCTCTCAGTGCTGTTGAAATTCCTGCCGCGCATGACCGATTTGTCTTGGCTCCAAGGCATGGGATTCTCCAAGCTCACCGCAGACGGCATCTATGAAATCCCCTTCCTGGACAGGATGGGTTTTGTGTTCATACTTTGTGTGGCTGGGATGTGGATCATTTCCAAGCTGGAAAACCCCACGGGCGAGAAGTCGCAAAAATTGGAGGTGGACCGATCCCTTTTCAAGGTCTCCAATGGATTCCTGGTCGGGAGCTTGCTGGTGGCAGGTGCCTTGGTGGCGCTGTACTGGCGGTTTTGGTAGGTGGAATGGCGCGTCGCGAGGTTTTTATGGATCGGGTGAATTCTTGGTGAAGGAAGCTGGGTTCACGACCCTCAACAATCCTCCAACACAGCGCCCTCGACCTCGAGGATCAATCCCGCCCCATAACATGCCGCTGGCGTCTGGAATCCGGTCTTGAATTCCCCTGCCAAAATCCGCGCGGTGATGATAGCACACGTGATGGCCGTGAGCGTGTAACCCTCGCGTGTCTTGAGGCGCGCACGGGCGACCCCGCCCGCGGCGTCGCGCACCTCGCCCACGAGATAGGAGCTGGCCTTCGTTCGCACCTCCGCATTGGGGCCGCTCATGAAGGCGCGGATCATGCCGCCGATGCCTTTGGGGATGAGGTTGAGGACGGGCAGCCGCTCCATGCCGCCGATCAGTTTGGAGAAGAAGCCGCTTTGCTTGGGCAGGACGGTGTACACGACGATGTTGGGAATGCCGGTCGTGAAATAGGCCGTGGAGACATCGCCCCATGGGATGCTCGAACAAATCTTCTTGCGGCCAAAAAAATCGATTTCCTTGGTGCTGCCATCAATCGGCACGGGAACGATCTTGCCATTCTCCCGCCTAGCCCCTCCCTTGCCGAGCGAGCGCACCATCGTGAGGGCCGTGCCGCGTGACACGCCCCCCGTGCCATAAAACGCCAGCTCCAAATGTGTCGCCGTGGGCAGCCGCTGTTTCAAATGCAAGGCCAGGCAATCGCTCGGCACGACGTCGAAGCCCGTTCCCGGCATGAGCATGATGCCCGCCTCGGCAGCCCGCGCTCCCCAAGCCTGCGCCTTCTCAAAAACCTCGATCTCGCCGGTGATGTCGATGTAGTGTGCTTTGTGGGCGATGCAAGCCTCGGCGACGCCGTCATACGTCTCTGAAAATGGCCCCGCGCAATTGATCACGAGCTGGATCTCGGGCCGCGCGGCGAGCACTGCGGCGACCTCTGCCGCCGACCCTGCGACGTGCGGAAGGCCATGGGCAGCGGACGTCTCTGCAAGCTTGCTCGCATTGCGTCCGCCGAGCAGCGGCCGAATGCCCCGCGCCAAAAGTTCAGGGATTAGTAGCTGGGCCGTGTAGCCGTAGGCGCCGTAGACGAAGGTTGTTGGGGGTAATTCCATGTGGTGAAGTTAGTTGGTTTTGGCATGTAGCAGGCATCGGCTTCTCGTAATCGCTCCTCATTCGGATGTGAATAAGCGATTCTCCGCTCGGTTCCGAGTCATTCTTGAAACATCGCTGGGAAGGTGGTCCATCAACCGGCAAACTTGCAAGATGTCGGATTACCCACTGCCGGTACCTCCATCTTTGCATCGGCAAAAGGACATTCCCTGCTCAACGCATGAGCAACACTCTCCCTGGGCGCAATGCGGGCGAACCTGTGTGCAGACGGGATTGAATACGGTAGAAGTAGATGCCATCGGATGCACCCGCCCCATTCCAAGAGAAGTTATAGGACTTCGAGGAAAAAACGGATTGTCCCCTCAGATCAAAAATCTCTACATCAAAGTTGCCGACGACCAAAGAGGAAGTATTGCCGGAAATCCGGAATTCATCCATCATGCCATCACCATTTGGGCTGAATGCCATCGGAAGGCTCCAAGAATTTGCTCCGTTGCCAGCCTGAAGCCCCAGCCCTTCGATGATGACGGTCACGGTGTCGGCAGTCGCGCAAGAGGAGGCCCCCGCGATATAGTCGCGTTGCCAGATTGCCTGCGGAAATGCCCGTGTCAAAACATAGGATGTCGTCACCGAGGGGGAGACCGTGAGCGTCGTACCGTTCCCCAAAACCGTGTTTTGACCCAATTCGCGCCATTCCCAAACCGCTCCATAAACGCTACAAAGTGCTGTATCACCTACTATCACCGATGCACCTGCCGAGGAGTTCACGTCCGGCCCAGCGCTAAACGCCAATGGAATCATCTCAGCTTGCGTCACGCCGATCGATACTTGCTCCAATCCCGATTCCTGAAGCGGGTAAAACCAAACTGCATTGTAGGATTGTGATGCCCTGAAACAGGAAACCGCCTGCCAAAAGGTATCGGCATGAAAAGGCATCATTGAATCTGAAAAAACGATCTGACTTCCCTGCGGGATGTTGGTCGGATAACTTGCCTGGCTGAAATCGACCAGCCGCGCGAACATGGCGCCCACATAAGGCGCCTGATTGGCGGTGATCTTCGGAAGCGCACGGTACCAAAAGGCAAACAGGTATTCCTCGCCAGCCACCACTGCCGCATCAGCAGCAAACGCTTCGCCATTCGGCCCAGGACTCAAGCCATGGGACCAGCCGGAGACATCTCTTGCACCGACCGGAAATGGAAAAAGGGGGCTTTGAAACGGATAACAATCCGGCGATTGGGAGGTGCGTCCCCATCCTGCAACTTGAACCACAGACAATTCTCCGCCAGTACCGTTGACATGGCAGACTTCAGGGTTGCAAATGACGCTGCAGGGATATGGCGTGCAATTCACCCCGATTTGGGAGCAGGGCGTCATTTGCGCATGAAGCAGAGCCGAGGCCGAGAGCCCCAGGAATAAGAAGAGCTGGGAAAAAGAATTGCGAATCGACATGATCATCGGGAATAAGTTGACACTCGAAGATAGGCCAGTATCGGTGACGAGATGCGCACAATGGAGTCAAGGGACAAAATACTCATCTGCTTGGTGTCATATAGCATCCGTTTGGTTTTCAAGACCACACAGCCATCAACCCCACGACGCCTATACAACCAACGCGATGGTTCCCTCTATGAGAAATGCGTCTTGAAACAGGCAAGGCGAGGAGCGATTCTATATCAGCAATTGAAGCCGGAAAAGCCATCAGCATTTGCCCCCAAACCCCAATCGTCCATCTTGCATCATGCATCCCAACCATTATTCCATCATCATTTGTAATTATCCATTGTCCCGCTTGCTCTTGTCTCGCATGCGTCGGCCGATGGTCTTGGCGAATACCCTGCGGCTCAGGCGGGGTGCCTTGAAGACGAAGCCGATCTTGGCGGAGAGGTAATTGGGGAGGTGATCGACGAGGGTGCCGTCGACCCATGCGCGGTTTTGTTGCACCCGCAAGCCGAGTCCCAGCACGAGGGCGGTGTTGTTGGTCATCGGGAATCGGCCGCCGACGGAGGGGTTGAAAAGGAAGCCGCCGCGCGCTGCAGTATCGAGGCTGAAGGCGTAGCCGATGTCGAGCGCGAGATAGGGCGTCCATTTTTTCTGCTGGAAATGCAAGCGGGCATCGGCAAAAACGGGGATCAAAAGCATATCGCTCGGCCCGTAGCCTTGCAGCCCCGCACCGATGCCGAGGGTCAGCAGCCGGTTGACCTGGCAGCCGGCGACCAAGTTGCCACCGAGCGACAAGGGATACCGGAGCCCATTGCCCTCCGGCAATCCAAAATCGAACTCCGTGATGCCCACCAGCGTTGTATGGGGGGAGTAGAATGTCTGCGAATCGGACTGCGCATGCAAGGCCATCGGCCCCAATGCGGTCATCAGCAGGGCAAGGACGAGGTATTTGATGTGTTGTCGCATGTGCAGCAGACGTCTAGCGGACTCAGGACGAGGCACCGATTCCTCCAGGGATTGCGCCATCGCTTCCCCAAAGATATTTGAGTGCAGGGACAATGCAAGGCATGATTTGCAGGAATTGCGCTGTTCGTCGGCCCTCCCCACAGGCTTGCTTGCGGGCCGACGAACGATATTGACCGCCGATCCACGATGCTGCGGCGGCGCATCTTGAATCAAAAATTCCCGTTCGTCGGCCCCCACCTTTGTTTTGGGGTGGGCCGACGAACAGATGCCGTTTCCAGAATCCGGCAAATCTTTCCGACCTTCGCGCATGCCGCCTCCTAATCTGGCGGTTGCGATGGCATGAAGTCTTTTGAATCCAAAGTGGTCGTGATCACGGGGGCCGCCTCAGGCATCGGGCGGGCCCTGGCGCTCAATTTTGCAGGGCTCGGCGCCAAGCTGGCCTTGAACGATTTCAACGATACGGGCCTGCAAGAGACGATGTCGCTGCTGCCCAAGGGGACCGATGCCTTCGCCTCGGCCTTTGACGTCTCCAAAAAGGACTTGATGTTTGGCTTTGCCGATGCCGTGGTCGCTCGGTATGGCCGGGTGGATGTGATGATCAACAATGCCGGGGTGGCCATCGCAGCCCATCGCGCCGACGAGGTCTCGATCGCCGACTACGAATGGATCATGGGCATCAACCTCTGGGGCATGATGTATGGCAGTTTGGCATTCCTCCCCCACCTGCGCAAGCAATCTGAGTCGTCCTTGGTGAATGTATCGAGTATCTTCGGGCTGCATGGCATCCCGTCACAGGCGCCTTATGTCACGACCAAGTTTGCCATTCGTGGCTTCACGGAGTCGCTGGCCTTGGAGGAAGATGTGCATGGCACCGGCGTAGCTGTGTCGAGCGTGCATCCCGGCGGCATCCAGACGAATATAGCGAGGGCAGCGAGGGGGGCGGAAAAAGATCCTGAAGCCATCGCCAAATTTGAAATGAATTTGCGCACCACCCCTGACCGTGCCGCCAAGATCATCATCGCTGGCATCCGTAGGAAAAAGGCCCGTATCCTAGTCGGCGCAGATGCGCATCTGTTTCATTATTTCACCCATCGCCTGCGCTTTGTGATCCAGTTTTTTTTGAAGCGCGGCTACCGCCAATTGACGGGTGGTTGAGAACGGAGTCAACACGCCCGCCCTACCAAAACACAAGCGATCTGACTGATCGACAAGCATTAACAATACATCGATTCATGTATTACTTGCAATACTGCGCCCGCAAGCCCTCGCCATCCATGTGACCTCCTGCGGCGGCGCGAGCGAGGTCCACGCATGCGCTGTCGATCATGCCTACGCTCACGCGGGCGGAGCCTCTGTAGTAATAAAAAGCAGGGTTTTCGGGCTGCATCGAGACGGCGCGGTCCAAATACGGCAGTGCCTCCGCCGGCTGACCAATGTTGGTGAGGGCGATGCCTTTGTAGGCGATGGCTCCTAGGTAATCGGGATCCAATTCCAGCGCCTTGTCGATGTCCTTAAGTGCTGTGAGATAATCATTCATCCCAATGTAGGTATAGCCTCGGTTGAGGTAGGAGATCTTGTCGTCGGGCTTGAGTTCGATCGCTTTGCTGAGGTCAAAGATGGCCGTCTTGTTGTCGCCCAGCTTGGAGTTGTAGAAGCCGCGGTTGCTCCAAGCGAAGTGGCTCGTCGGGTCGGCCTTCACGGCGTCGTTCAGGTATTTGAGGGCCCCGATGTCGTCGCCCAAGAAGCCGGTGCTATTGCCGATGTAGGCATAGGACTCGCCAAGTTTGTAGTTGTTGGCTGCAGCCTTGAGAAAATCGTCCTTGGCATTTTCATACTGCTCCTGCAAATAAAACAGCGTCCCCCTGTCGAAATGATAGCGTCCAAGCTCCTTGGGGTCGCTCTTTTTTTCTGTGGCGACCTGTATCGCCTTTCCAAAATCGCCGATGGCTTGGTCGATCTTGCCCTGCGACATGCGGGCTTGGCCCAGGCCATTCCAGGCCTCGGGGTTTTTGGCGTCGCTCTCGGTCGCCTTCAAGTAGGCAGCCTCGGCCTCGGGATACTTCTCCTCGGCGAGCAGTTTCTTGCCTTGGTTCAGGTGGTCTTGCCCCGCACAGGCCGAGAGCATGCAGATCAATACAAAGAATGCGGTGAGCTTTTTCATCGTCGGGCTACAATTATTTCAAACGTATGTCGGTGGACATGTTGCCTTTGCCTTCGAGCAGGTCGCCGAGGCTGTTTTCGATGGTCACTGTCTTGCCATCTGCACCGATCACCGCGGCATCGTTGCCTTTTACCTTTTTCACATTGCGGGCAAATGTGTAGCGCACGGTGTATTTGGCATCCTTGAACATCATCTTTGCCATTTCCAAGCCTTGCTTCGTCTCCTCGTCGGCATCCTCGTCCTCATCCATCTTCATGTCCATCTTGCGGGAAAACTTCTTGCCCACCAGGGAGAATGAGTTGTCTTTTTCAGATTCGTTGTCGCTGGAGGCCATGCCGAGGGCCTCGCCCATGCCCATGTCGTTGCCGCGCACCACGAGGGCCGCATTGAGGGCCTCGATGTTGGCAAAGTCATAGGTGTAGCCGATGACCTTGCGCTCGGGGCTGTTGAGGTTCACGACATTGCTGATGCCAGGGATGTTTTTGAGGGCATCCATGGCTTGCGTATCCTCAAACATCTCATCCATGGACTTGCTCATCTCGCCGCCTTGGTCTGTCGAGTCGAGCGCACCGCCCATGCCCTCCATGAAAGCCATCATTTTGGACATGTCCATTTCCATCTTGGCCTTGCCCGAACCGTCGGCATTGAATTCATATTCTTCCAAAATGTCGAAGCAGGAGGAGAAGCCAAGCGCCATCAAGAGCAATGCAAGGCCGAGGAATGTCTTAGAAGATCTGCGCATGAGATTTTTTAATTGGGATCAATTTACGGTGACCAAGTTAAGGAATATGTGGGAATTGGTGTGCTGGGCGCAATGCAAAACTGCGTCGTGCCGAAACCACTAGGTGCTGAATCCCTTGGCTGCTGATCCCCACGCTCAAGCTTGAGGTAATTCATTGTACCATTGTCTGAAACATGGGCCTGCTGAAATTCACAAGCGAGTCCATTCGCGCATGAATTTCAGCTGCCAGCTGTGCAGCGCAAAGGCCAATCAATTGCCCGCCAATTCATTGGCGGGGCAATGGGGAGGGATCGGGGCTCACTTCGTGGGGCTCCAGATCCATTTTCCATTGAAGTCGATGTAGCCCACGGCATCGTCGTCCCGTTTTCCGCAACGGGACACCCTAGAGTTTTACCGTTTTATTCCAAGTATGTCGAGCAGGTGTTTTTGATCGGGATCCTTCAGGAAAAGGATCTTGTGTGGTCGCTTTGATACGGGCATGGTGACTTGTATTTCGAAGATTGTCTTGACGATCTCGATGGCCTTCTCCACGCTGAGGTGTGATTTGGCAGCGGCGAGCCTCCTCTCCAGCTCCTTGTATACTTTGTATGAGCAGAAGGCGATGCACAGGTGGGCCTCGATCCTTTTTCTCAGCCTGTGGTAGATCGGCCTGACCCTCAGGTCGGTCTTGGAGACGCGGAAGGCCCGCTCGATCTGCCAGAGGTCGCCGTAGGCGGCGATGACCTCCTCCTTCTTGAGGGCAGTGTTCGTGACGTAGCCCTTGAGTCCGTCCCAGGCCCCGTCCTTCTCGAACCTTTCGTCGTCCATTTCCACCTTGGTGTCGCCCTTGAGCTTCAGGTATTTGTTGTAGCCCTTGTTGTTGATGTGCTCCTTGGTGAGCTTGCCCTTCCCGAGGGACTGCTTGAGGCGGTTGTATCCCCGCAGGCGGTTGGCGTGGTCCTTCTTGGCCCTTTTGTCGGAGTAACTGACGATGAGCCTCGTCCCGTCCCCGCGTGTCAGCTCCTTGCTTTGCCCGTGCTTGAGTCGCATGGCGAGGATCGCCTCCTTGGTATCGGCCTTCTCGGCCTTGATGCGGCCGCCCAGGATGTAGTCGTAGCCTAGCGCCGAGAGCTCGGCTACGTTTTTCTTCGAGAGCAGGCCCGAGTCGGCGATCACGACCACCTTGCCGACCTTCAGTCGTTCCTTGAAGGCATCGACCACGGGCAGGATCGTCCCGCCCTCAAAGGTGTTGCCCTCGAAAATCTGGAAGGCCAGGGGGTAGCCGCCCGGGGCCACGAGCAGGCCGAGGACTATTTGTGGATTCTGGTGCTTGCCGTCCTTCGAGTATCCAGCCTTGCGCAGGTCGTCCTCGTCCTCCGCCTCGAAGTACAGCGTAGTCACGTCGTAAAACACCACCTGCGGCACCCCACCCAGGATTCCGCTGGTGTGCCTGAAACTGATCTCCTCCAATTTGGTCTGGTAGGTCGAGTGGATACGGTCCATGAACCTGTAGACCTCGTCCACATGGTACTCGATCCCGCAATGGCGCCTCAGGTAGTCGACCGTCCTGAGCTTGGAACCGGGGTTCACGAGCCTGCTGACCACCAAATGGCGGAAAAGCTCCTCGGGGATGGCATCGAACCCCACCTCGTCGTAGAGCTTCCCCAGCACCAGTTCGGGGCCGACGGGCACCACCGACTCCAAGCCAGTGGAAAGGCTTGCCAGGAATGCGGAGTCCTCGGCAAAGGAAAGGCCAAGGCTCCCTTGCATCCGAATCCCCTCCATCTCACGGTAGGCAGCCCGTTCCAGGTCCACCAGGTCGGACTCGCTCCACCCCACACCAAACGAACGCACCACACGGAACCTGCCCGACGACTTGTCGACTATCTGGACGCTCGTGCTTCCAGAGGCATTGGACTTGCGCCTAACAAACATGAGGCAAATTTAATCGGGACACCCAAAATTCCAGAAAAATATGCACTCAAACGCCAGAATCGACGATTATTGAGCTGATAAATTGTAGGTGCGGAAAACAGGTGGCACAAGGCATCTACCTAGTGGAAGTATGGCAAGAAGGAGCCGTGAAAAGATCCCGCCTACAAATCGCCCACTAACGGAGCAGAATTTTCAGAATTAGCTGAATTCACGTAGCTGTTGAATTCTGGATGGAATCCACCC
>JANMIM010000228.1:0-1354 GCA_031375795.1 Bacteroidota bacterium | reverse complement strand
GCTTTTTCGCACGCAGCTCTATTTGCTCGACGACTTGGAGGCTTGGTTGCAAGTGAATGCCCACCGCGTGGTCTGCGCCGACATGGACGGCGCAGCCCTGCAAGCTTCCCTCCTACGCGACCGCCCCTACATCCTGCTGGGCAACGAGAGCCTGGGCGTACCCAGCCACATCGCGCACATGCCGGGCATCGCGCGGGTCACGATCCCTCGATTTGGACAGGCAGAAAGTCTCAACGCCGCCACGGCGGCTGCGGTGATCGCATGGGAACTGCGCAGGAACTGATGAAAATCACGTTTTGAACTGTCAATTGTCCTCCATGACTCTGCGATTCGTCAATTTGGAACGCAAGGCCTCAAAAATCACTAACTTCGAAAATCAAAATTTCACCGTGAAGAAACACCTCATTTACATTTGCCTCCTGCTCGCCACCCTGACCGCTTGCCTGCCGCAAACGGGTCAAAATCCTTCGGCGACCGACGACAGTACGGGCCTGGACATGGCCCTGAACGATACCCTCGACGATGGGGCCGAGCAACCGGGCATCGTGCGCACAGACAGCACCAAACCCGATTCGGGAATCAGGCAATACATCGAGGGCGCCTTTACCGTGCCGGCTGCCATGGAGGTGATCTATGGCTTGTATGACAAAAACATCGAATGCTCCAAGTGGCTCTGCAAGCCCCACGAGGCCAGGCGCTTTGAGAGCAAGGCATCAGACGATGGCTTGCTGCACACCCGAGCCGCAGGCGCTTATCCCTTTGATGCCAAGGATGGCCGGCGGATGCTACTGCTCACCGAGACGCTGAGCCGTGAAAAGGAAGATTGGGAAGGCTGCCATGCCTGTGCGCCCATCTTGGGCGCCGCCATGTTTCAGGAGATCGATGGCGCATGGTTCATCGAGGCCCTGCAAAAGGACCTCGGCGAGATCGGCTCGTATGGCGAACTGCCCTCCAACAAGCTTGTGTCCATCGGCCCCGAGATGGTGGGCGTATTGTTCAATGAAGGCTACACGGCGCAGGGCATCACAGAGGGTGGCATCGTCCTGATCGGGCTCATCGAAGGTAAATTTGAGGTCCTGATAGACCAAAACACCAGCTTCAGCAACGAGGGCATGTTTGTCGACCCCAAAACGGAACCCAGGGCCTACAGTTACAGCTCGGAACTGAACTTTGAAACCGATGAACCCGGCAAGCCGTTCACATTGGTCTTGCAGCGCAAAGGCCGCTGCCCCAAGGATGGAAAAGAAGGCACAGGACCTATTGTCAATATTTCAGAAACGCTGCGGTACCGGATTGTGGGGACTAGGTATGTTTTGGTGGGAGAGTGAGAAGTGAAAAGTGAACAGTGAACAGT
>JANMIM010000193.1:0-9039 GCA_031375795.1 Bacteroidota bacterium | reverse complement strand
ATCAAAAACCGGTCGCGCCAATACTGGTTTCCATCTTTTTGCACGATGAGCATGGTATCGATGCCAGCTTGGAGCAAGGAATCTCGCAGGGCATATACGCGATCGGCCGTAAGGATGGTCACAGGCTTGAATTTCCCGAATTCGGCTTCGAGTTCGGCCATGGTCTTCAACCGCCCTTCAAAGGGCTGTTCCTCCTCCTCATCGTAGTTTTCCACCACGTATCTTACCGACGCACAACCGCCCAGAAGGCACAGCCAAGACAGGAATATCGTCAGCGAAATGATGGTTGGTCTATTTTTCATGTAAGAGCGACTCATGATCCAAAATACAGCATCCCGCACCGAAACGCAACCTGCTCCAAGACAGAATCAAGGCCGCTTACAATTTTCCTCGCCGATTGCGCAATTTGCTTTTTCAGATTGACTTACTTTGCACATGCGTTTGCACAAAGAAGGTCGTTTTCTCATTCCGATCACGCTCATCCTCATGGGTGGCACCTGGTCGGCCATCTATTTCCCCTTGTTGCACGGCACCTCGGTCTGCTGGCTCGGCATCGTCTTGGCGATCCCTGCGCTCGTGATGATCGGGCTGGTCCTCAACTTCTTCCGCAACCCTCCCATCACTGCCACGGTGCAGGACAATGCCATCGTGAGCCCATGCGACGGCAAGGTCGTCGTGATCGAGGAGATCTACGACCCGGTCTTTTTCAAGGCCCAGGTGCGCCAGGTGAGCATTTTCATGAGCCCGCTCAATGTACACGTGAACCGCAACCCGATCTCGGGCCGCGTCAAGTTTTTCAAATACATGCCCGGCCTCTTCCTCGTCGCCTGGCACCCCAAAAGCTCCACCGACAACGAGATGACGTTCACGGTGATCGAAAACGAGCGCTGGACCGTCGGCTTCAAACAAATCGCCGGCGCCGTCGCAAGGCGCATCTGCTGGTACATCGCCGAGGGCGACACGGTGAAGCAATCCGATGAGATGGGCTTCATCAAGTTTGGCTCGCGGGTGGATCTGCTCATTCCGCTGGATGTGGAGATTTCCGTGAAGCTGGAGGAGGTTGTGTTTGGGGGGCGGACTGTGATCGGGGTGGGGAGGTGATCGGGGATGCGCAATCGGCTCGCTGGGACCTGATTGATTAGCGTCTGAATCTGTGTTTCCTTGGGGCATCTCCTGCGGCTTACATCGTCGTTTGATACGCCATTTGCTCCGCCCAGAGCCATGACTTTCAGAATATATTTGCCTACTTTAGCGTCCCCGGATTTCATTTTCAGAGCACCGCTGTTGCATCATCAATATTCGATAACGTTTGCCGTTCATGGCTTGCGGCCCTCCCTTGGTCGCACGGTGCGCCTGTTTGGGAGAATGCTTGGCATCTGGGTGGTGTGGATTTGTGTCACTGCAGCACGTTTGGCAGCCCAAAACGCGCTCGATTCCCTATACGATGCCATGCGCAGCACGACCGACGAGCGCGAAAAGGCAAAGCAGCTCCTGGTCTTGATCGATGAAGGCAAGTATGCTGACACTGATTCGCCAAGAGTCTGGGCATCGGAGCTTCTCGCCATCGGAAATCGTCTTCAAGACCCGGGCATCGAGTCAGATGCCCTCACGCAATTGGCTTGGATGCACCGCACCTGGGGAAATCATGCCGAAGGCATCCTCCATGCTGGCCAAGCAATCCAGAAGGCAGAGCAAGTCCACGATCGCCTCAGGATGGCCAATGCATTGCTGGAAGTCGGTTTGATTCAACGGGAGCAAGCAAATTATCCTGAGGCCCAAGCTTCACTCCTCAAAGCATTTGACTACTACGGGCAAGAGCACAATCCGCTCGGCCAAGGTCGCTGCTCCAACGCCTTGGGCGAAGTCGCACGTCTTCAAAAAAACTATCCAGAAGCCAAGCAAGCTTATCTCCAAACGAGGGGTTTTTATACCCAAGCCAATTATCCACGCGGCATTTTGGTCACGCAAAACAATCTTGGCTTGATTCTGGAGGCCGAGGGCAAGTATGAAGAAGCCCTTGACTCGCTCACGCTGTCACACAACGGGGCGCGAGAATCTGATTTTGTCGGCCTTTTCCTGGAGTCGACCGATGCCATGGCACGCTGCTACCTGAAACTCGGCCGACTGGAGGAGGCCGAAACCAATGGCGCTGTAGCCTTCGGCCACGCCCGCATGTTTGGGCACAAAAAATATGCGAGCAGTGCTGCCAAGACGCTTGCCGACGTCTATGTTGCCAAAAACGACCTTGCTACGGCCATGGATTATCAACGCCAACATTTTGAGATCGCAAGTGAAATCGTGAACGAAGCATCCCAAAATCGCATCAAGAGCTTGAACTATGACCTGGAGCTGCACGAGAAAGAAGCTGAGATAGAGGTACTGAACAAAACCCGCCAAATACGGCAACTCTGGTCGGTGCTGGCGATCGTCGGCTTTGGCCTCGTGTGCATCGTCGGGATCCTGCTCTGGATTTCCTACCGCCGCAAACTCCGGGACAATAAGCTCTTGGCGAGCCAAAACGATGCCTTGGCAGACTTGGTGCTCGAAAAAGACAGCCTCATCAACATCGTCGCCCACGATCTCAAGTCCCCCATCCACAAGACAAAGGGTTTGGTGGAGCTGCTCGCATTGACCGGCGAACTCAACCCGGAGCAGCAAAAAATCTCTGGCATGATCGGCAAGGTGCTCACCGATGGCGAACGGCTCATTCGCGACCTGCTCGACATCAGTCAGGCCGAGGGCGATCAGAGCAGCCTGAGCCTCACCCAATTTGACCTGTGTGCCTTGCTCGTGGCACAGGTCGCAGGCAACCGCGAGTCGGCCTCCAAAAAAGGCATTTCCCTGACGTACACGCCGCCACAGACGCCCATCATCGTCCATACCGACGAGAGCTTTGTCGCGCGTGTCTGCGACAACCTCCTCAGCAACGCCATCAAATACAGCCCCGCCCGCACCACCGTCAAGCTCCAATGTGGGCAGGACGGCGACCGTGTTTGGTTTTCCGTGCAAGACCAAGGCCCCGGCTTCAGCGCCGAAGATCAGGAAAAAATGTACCGCAAATTTCAGCGCCTCAGCGCCCGCCCCACCGCCGGCGAGAGCTCCAACGGTCTCGGCCTCTCGATCATCCGCCTGCTCGTCACGCAGCTGCAAGGCGAGGTGCGCCTGAACTCTGAGCCCGGCAAGGGAGCAGAGTTCGTCGTGGTGATACCGAGGAATCTTGTCTAGTTGTTGTGCCGCCGCTGCGGTTGGCTGCTGGCAGGCAATTGACTGGACGAACGAACTCCCTGCAGCCATCCTTCCAGTTCGCTGGAGCATTGCATGATTGGCTCAAATTTGACGGCGGTACAGGAGTTCTGAACATCGCAGATCGTTTTGTCACTGCCTCACGAACAAGCCTGAACTGTTGCCGGATGGGGTACTGAGACGATAGGAATAGATTCCATTTGCCAGATTCCCCAAATCGATCTCTATCCGTTGCAACCCCAAACCTGCCGATTCGGTCCGCGAGCCTACGATCCGCCCGCTATAATCCAAGATCGTCAGGTCCATCGGCCCCGAAATCATGGATTGAAACTCCAGGATCGCCGAGTGATGCGCGGGATTGGGAAACCATTTTGTGACGATTTGTTGTGGCTCCTGGACACCGACGCCGCCTGAATAGATTTCCAAATAGGGGTGATGCGATCCTGCAAGCGTCGTATCATCCGAGGATAACATTCCCAAGATCACGCAGGCATTGTTGCAGTCGCCATCAATGGGTTTGATGAGCAGCCCATGGTTGGGAACGGCACCCGATTTCCAATTGCGGTAGGCGTTGGTAATGTCAAATTTGCGTTCACGGGCCACATCTGGAAACGTCACGTTGAATGGCCCTGCAAACGCCGAATCCAGCGTCAGAGGGGTGCCCCAGGTGACTGCCATTTCATCCCAAGCAGCACCGATATACCAAAACTCCCAATTGTTGTTGCAGTTGGAGAAGCAGTTCACATTCTGGTCCCAAGTCCATCCGCCCAGAAAGACTGAATCCACGCTGGCAGGCAATGTTGTGAGGTCAAACTGGATCATCCCCAAATAGTTGGTGTTGTTGCAGCTACTGAGCGGCAAACTGTAAACGGCATTTACCGCCCCATTGTTGGTGTTGGGGTCGCCGTCAAAGATGTAGGCATCCTTGCCGCCGTGCAGCCCCCCTTCATCAGAGCCATCGTTGAGGCCCGCATCAGGCATGAAAATGATGGGGTTTTGTGCGATTGCCCATTTGCCAATTGCGAGCAGGAGGATCAGAAGTGTTTTTTTCATTGTTGCTTTCATTTCGATCCAAAATTCGACCGAAGAGCAAAGGGCGGAAATGATCGTACTCAGGTATCCTGGTGATTGACACTTCGCAATGCTGATTGCGGACAGCAATCTGCCATAGCAAACTCCGCCCCCCATCCCACCCCGTGATATAAACCCGCAGCGCCCCAGCCAATGCGTGACTCGAAAAGGTCTGCGCCATGCAATGTTTGAAAAAGTGGAATTGCCAACCATAGACTTCCTTGATAACTTGCCTTTCGTAGAAAGCTTGATGAGTTTGTAGGAAATGCGCTTCACCGCCCCCAAGCCCTCATTCAAATCCGCCAAGCCCTAAGCCAATTGCCACCAATGAGGTTGGTGCGACGAATGATTCCTATCTTGAGGATTCAATTCTGAAAGGTATGCGTCGGCTTGTAATATTGCTTGGGTCTGCTTTGCTGCTGTTTTGCACTGCCTACAGCGGTTTCTGCCAATCGATCAACGACGCGCGTGGAGATTCGTTGCGTGCACTTGCCTTGACGGCCATGGATGCCGCGACTGCAAGCGACCATTGGCTGAGCCTGTCCAAACATTATCGCAAGAGCAACCTGGACTCGTCACAAGCCGCACTGACCAGAGCTGCTGCGATGGCCCTCGCGGCAGGTGATGGCGACCGCCAACAGCGCTGCAACATGTCCCAAGCAGCGCTCAAGTGGATGCAAGGCGACCTCGACGGTGCCGAAATGCGGTATTTAAAGGCAGTCACCTACTGGAAAGGGAAAAGCGATACGGTGGAAGTGGCGCGTTGCTTGCTCAATCTCGGGACGGTATGCCAGACAGCCTTCAAAAACGAGGAGGCCGTAAAATACCTGAAAACAGCGTTGCGGCTAGCGACGCTTACTGGTCAGCAGCTCATCGCTGCGCAGGCTGCAGGCAGTATATCAGCAGTTTTCTTTCAGATGAAGGAACCCGACAGCCTGAGCAAGTACTCTGAAATCGCCAAGCAAGGTTTCATCACGCTGAACGACAGTGCCAACCTCACACGGGTGCATGCCAACCTCGGTTTCTATTACAAGGAACTCGGCATGAGTTATGAGGCACGGCAACCTTACTTGCAGGCTTTGGCTTACCTCCAAGGCAGCGATGAGGCAGGTCTCAGGGGCGAGATTCACGATGGTTATGGCGGCCTGGAATACAACCTTGGCAATTTTGAGGATGCGATCAAGCACTACCTGATCGCAGGAGAGTGCTTCCAAAGGCTGAAGTGGTACAAAAAGATCGCCAACAACAACAACAACATCGGATTGTGCTTCCGCATCCTGAACCGCGACAGGGCTGCCGAAGCTTACTTCATGGAAGCTTATCGGCTGGCCGACAGCCTCCAAAACTACGACATCTCCTCGGCTGCCATGTCCAATTTGGCAGGCATCGATCGGGATGCTGGAAAATATGCACTCGCCATCACGAAGTACAGGACGGCGATCCGCTTGGACTTGTTGGCGCCCAATCCCTCAGACCTCTTTGGGAAATACTTGGGCATGGGGCTTTGCCATGACGCATTGGCTGCACCAGATTCGGCCGATTTTTACCTGCAACTCGCAATGGCCGATGCACGACAAGGCAATCAGGTGACCCAAATCGCTACCTGCCATTTGGAGCAAGCCAAGCGCTCCATGGCTAGCCAGCAACATGCAGCGGCCTTGGCGACGCTGGATTCCAGCCGCCATTACTACTTGCAAACACGAGATGCAAAAGGCATGCAACAGGTGTACGTGATGAGCAGCCAATGCCAGGAAAAAATGGGCGATTATCTGGCAGCTTTGAAGTCGCAGCGCCTAGCGAGTGCTTGGCAAGACAGCGTGCTCTCGCTCACCTCCAACACGCAGCTGCTCTCTTTGGAGGCAAAGTTCTGGTCGGAAAAGAAGCAACACGCCCTTGAAATGGCCAAACAAAACGAAACTTTGCAGGCCAAAGAGACCGAGCGTGCGACAGAGGCCTCCGCCCGACTTGCTGCGCAACGCAATCTGCTGATCACAGCGCTCGCACTTACGCTCTTCTTTGGGGTGGTAACCTACTGGCTCAATGAAAAACGCCGCAAGACCCAGCTTCACCGCAAGTTGGCAGAGATGCGCATGGCCGCCCTGCGTGCCCAGATGAACCCCCACTTCATCTTCAATGCACTGGGCTCGGTGCAATTGCTCATCAATACCAGCGCGATACGGGAGGCCAATCTCTATCTTTCAAAATTTGCGCAATTGTTGCGCATCACACTGGAACGCGCAGACGATGCCGCATCGACCTTGCAAGATGAAATCGATGCCCTGAAACTCTACATCGACTTGGAGGCCCTGCGGTTCAAGTTCCAATATACGATTGTCGTGGATGAGGCCGTTCCGACCCATGAAATCCTGTTTCCATCCTTGTTGCTGCAACCGATCGTGGAAAATGCAGTCAAGCATGGCTTGGCTCCCCGGCGCAGCGAAGGCCATTTGAAATTGCGATTTGAAATGGCGGGCAAGGAGCTGTGCTGCACCGTCGAGGACAATGGTGTCGGTCGTGGCGCGGCAAGAAAACACGCACACAGCGAAGGCGACCATCATCGATCCTTCGGCATTCAGATTGCCCAAGAGCGGCTCGCTTTGCTCTCCCCGACACGACCGCATCGGCTCAAAATCGAGGATCTCATCGACGCGGATGGCAAACCTGCCGGCACACGCGTTGAAATAAGAGTTCCTATCCTTTCTTTGTAATCCCAAAAGCCGCCATGGAAAAGCTTCGTTGTGTACTGATTGAAGACGAACCCGACAACCGCCAAAATTTGCGGCTCATGATCGGGAGTTATTGCCCCCAGCTCGAGATCGTTGCAGAGGCAGGCAGTGTCGAGGAGGGACTCAAGGTTGTGCGGCAAACCCGGCCTGAGTTGATATTTCTGGATGTGGAATTGGGAGATGGCACGGGGTTCGACCTGTTGGCGGGGCTGCAGGGACAAGAGGCGAACGTGATTTTTGTGACTGCCTACACGCACTACGCCATCAAAGCCATCAAGTTCAATGCAGTGGATTACATCATGAAACCGATCGACATCGGTGAGCTGTGCCAAGCGGTGGACAAAGCAAGCCGCAAGACCGAGGCCAAAGACAGCCTGCACAAGATTCGCAACCTCATTTCCAACCTTGGAACGGCCGACAATGGCAGCAAACGCATCGCCTTGGCAAGCGTGGATGCCCTCAAAATGGTGGAGGTACGGAACATCATTCGGCTAGAAGGCGAAAACAATTATACTCGGTTTCACTTCAAAGGTGAAGCACCGATGCTGGTGAGCAAGACGATCAAGGAGTATGAGGGCATGTTGCAAGACTATGATTTCTTCAGGGTACACCAGTCGCATTTGATCAACATGGCCTATGTGGCATCCTATATCAAGGGTGAGGGCGGTTATGTGGTGATGAACGATGGCACACAAGTCACGGTGTCCCGACACCGCAAGCAGGAGTTGATGGAGCGGCTGTATGGTATCTGATGAAATGGCAGTATAGTCCATGGTGGAGAGGCGCTTGGAGTCTCATCTTCCCAACGCCTATTATCGTCCTGACAATCTAGATTTTGCCGCTGTCAATGCTTGGTACCCACCAGCAAGGTTGATCGTCGATCCGCTGCGGCCGAATGCCAAAACCAATTATACTGTCGACTTCCGCCGTTCCTTGATCGCCGTCGGGAAGTCGCGCCCTATTTGGCCCCAATCAATAAATCTTCTCAAAATCAGATTCTTGATCGAGGCTGGTCGCGCCATCGGCGAGCAGGGGTCCACAATCCCAGTATTGGGTTTCCTTTCCTTCCCCATTCTTGAGGAATAGGCGATCAGGGCCTGGTTTCTTGCCGGCCGGCGTGAAGTCCCTGTCTCCGGTCCAAAAGGGCAGCACCGAGGTGGCAGCATCCATCCTGAAATAGGAGCCATTTTCCTTGGCAGCGCCTTCATTGGCAAAGTAGTCGTTGAAGTCCGTGATCTTTTGGGAAAGGATGATCTTGAAGTTGCGCATCGACAGGCCACGGGACCCGTCTTTTTGGCGGCTCAGCATCTGGAAACGAATCTTGCCCATATAGGCGACCTGCTTGGAGAGCTGCTCGTAGTCGGGCATATTGGCGTTCACATACATGGGGCGCTGTGGAAATGCCTTGTTGGCTCGGATCGCATATTCCATCGGATCCTTGAATGCAGAGGTTCCTAGGCGATTGTGGATGGCGATGCCCATGATCGACGGGTTCAATTTGTTGTGTTTGATTTCCTTGCGCAGACGATCATGGTCTTCCTTGGGGATGTCTTTGTCATAGCGCGTCACCTGATCTTTCACCACGAGCGGCTTACCGAAGAAATTGACGATCACATCATTCAACTTGGCGAGTGTGAGCGCCTTGTGGATCTCGGGGGTCTCCAAGAGCTCCACGAGCCCATGGATGGCTACCATGTTAAAGCGCTGCCCGGCCACGCAGGGTGCGGCAGGTTGGTTGAGCGCATTGACCTTGGCCTGCACCTCGTCAAGTGCCGACAGCGGTGTGCCAGCGTCAGCCATCAGGCTCTTGGCCACATTGATCAGGACCGAAATGCGTCCCGAAAATTCGCCGCGCCCGGCGATCGTGATCAATTGTTTGTCCCATGTGTTCACGGAAGAAATGCCGCCTTCCGTGCGCACCTGAGGGCGGGCGGCCCCTATCACTGCGCGTTCCATGTCGTTGAAATAGGCGTCGCTGTCGAGCAGCTCGTCGATCGCC
>JANMIM010001370.1:0-2252 GCA_031375795.1 Bacteroidota bacterium | reverse complement strand
AGTTCATCGACGCCAACCGCTGGATGATCAGGGGGGCCAAGAGCATGAAGGCGATCAGCTACTGGGTCGAGGACACCTGGGACACCAAGATCAGCCCCAAGATCTTTGAGCCAGCCGGCACCAACATCGAGGCCAATACCAATTATGTCCTCAATACCTTTGGCTTTTTTGGGTACCTGGAGGGGCAAAAGGAGCTTCCTTTTGAAGTCACCGTCAAGAAGCCAACCGGATTCTACGGTTCCACTCCCCTCACGGCATTCAAGACCAGCGAGACCGAAGACGTGTACAAGTTGCCAGACTACAACGGGCTGGCCGACAATCCCATGATGTATTGCCTGCCCGACACGGCCTGGCAGACCGTCGGCGGCGCCAAGGTGCTCGTCTCCATCTATTCCCCCAACAAAAAAGTGGCCGCCAAAGCCGTGATGACCCACATCTCGGAGATCATGACGGCCCAGAAGGAATACCTCGGCGGCAAGTTGCCCGTCGAGAAATATGCATTCCTCGTCTACCTCTCGGCTGGCGGCAGTGCATCAGGCGGCATGGGGGCCCTCGAGCACCCCTACTCATCGATGTATTTCATGCCCGAGACCAATGCGGAGGCAGCCGGCGAAATGATGCGCGACGTCGCCGCCCACGAATTCTTCCACATCGTCACGCCCCTGAGCATCCACTCCGAGGAAATCCAGTATTTCGACTACATCGACCCCAAGATGTCCAAGCACCTGTGGTTGTATGAGGGCCTCACGGAGTATGCCGCAGGCCACGTGCAAGTGAAACAAGGCTTGATCACCAAGGAAAAATACTTCCGCATCCTGCAGCAGAAGATCACCATGTCCAAATTCATGAACGACTCGGTCGCATTTACGGAAATGAGCACGGGATGCCTCGACAAATACAAAAGTCAGTACATCAACGTGTATCAAAAGGGCGCCCTCATCGGCATGTGCCTCGACATCCAACTGCGCAAGTTGTCTGCGGGCACCATGGGCACGCAGGAGCTCATGCGCGAGCTGGCAAAGACCTATGGTCCCGACAAGCCCTTCAAGGACGATGAATTGTTTGCGAAGATCGTCTCGCTCACATTTCCCCAGATCGGCGACTTTTTCAAGCGCCATGTCGCTGGCGGCCAACCGATCCCATACGCTGAGTATTTTGCGATGGCAGGCCTGCGTTACGAGCAGGTCGCCAACCGCGAGACGATCACCATGGGCAAGATCGACCTCAAACCCAATCGCACCACGGGACGCATGCGCATCTCAGACGTGAGCGGCATGAATGAATTTGGCCAGAAGATGGGCTTCATGGAAAACGACGAGTTGGTGAGCATCGGCGACGTACCCCTCACCCTGAGCACCTGGGAAGACATCTGGGTAGCCTTCCAAAACAGCCACAAGGACGGAGACAAGGTCAAGATGGTGGTCGCGCGCCCCGATGGCAAGGGCGGATACACGGAAAAAGCCCTCAAAGGCAAGGCGCTCGGCGTCAAGGTCAAGGGCATGAACGTCGTGAGCATCGACCCCAATGCCACGCCCGAGCAGATTGCGGTGCGCAAGTCATGGCTCGGCAACTGAGCCGATTGATTCATCCCTTTTTGGATACACATGATAGAGGTAAAAGGAGTCACCAAGGAGTTTGACCTGAGCCGCAAGGAGCGCAAGGAGGCCAATGAGGGCGATCAGCGCAGGCTGGCCGTAAGCGACGTGAGCTTTACCTGCAAGCCGGGCAGGGTGTTTTCGCTGCTGGGTCCCAACGGTGCGGGCAAGACCACGCTCCTGCGCATGGTGGCCTGCATCCTCGCACCCAGCTCGGGCAGCATCTCAGTCGCGGGCCACGACACCAAGGCTGCGCCCAACGAGGCCCGTCGGCAGATGGGATTTCTCACGGGCAGCACCGGGCTATACGACCGCCTGTCGGCGACCGAGGTCGTCAAGTACTTCGCGGACCTCTTTGGGGTTTCGGCCGCGGATTACAAGGTGCGGCGTGAGCGCATCTTCACCCTGCTCGACATGCATGGATTTGCCAACAAGCGCTGCGGGCAGCTCAGCACGGGCATGAAACAAAAAGTGAGCATCGCCCGCACGATGATCCACGATCCGCAGGTGGTCGTCTTTGACGAGCCCACGAGCGGACTCGACGTGATCACCGCCGAAAACATCCTGAATCTCGTGCACGACCTGCGGCGCGAGGGCAAGACCGTGATTTTCAGCTCCCACAACATGTCTGAGGTGGACCTGCTCGCCGACGAGGCG
>JANMIM010000167.1:0-5716 GCA_031375795.1 Bacteroidota bacterium | reverse complement strand
GCAGCTTGCTCAAACCACTCGAGATCAATCCATTGAGCTTGTTGAGCAGATTTTCCAGCTGACCGATGGCGTTGCCAAACATGTCCATGACATTGGCCATGCCAAAGACGACAGCGTTGATCTTGGCGTCTTCCATGCCCTCTCCGGAGATCCATTTCGACACCTTCTTCATGAAGAAGCCGAGCAGGTATTTGAGGAATTCCTTGATCGGCTTGGGCACGCGGTCGATCCATTCCTTGATCTTGACGACCAGCGAGAGGACCTTGGTGATCTGTGCGATGTTGCTGGCTAGTGCGGCGGCGGTCTGGCTCACGGCACTCACGGCACCTTTGACCAAATCCACGCCCACGATGTCCAGGAGGTCCTTGACGAGGGCCACGAGGAAATCCTCGAGCTTGAAGTTGCGCTTGAGTTCTTCCCAATATTCGCCCATGTACTCAAACGCGAGGTCCTTGGCTTGGTCGCCGAGGATGCCCACGTCTACGCCGGCAAACTGCACGGCGCCGGTATTGGCCTTCATCTGCATGGCGGAGCCACTGGGATAGGCTTTTTTGAGTTGCGCGGAGCCGCCAGCGGCGATCTTGCGCTGGGCTGGATTGGCGTTGCCTTCCTTTTTTCCTTGGGCCTCGGCTTTGCCGCCCATGATGTCGGCTTCGCGCTCGAGACCGGGGTCTGCATTCACTGCCGCGCCGTTGGCTGCTTCGTGGGTAGGCTGCACACGGCCCTGCTTCTGCTGGGCGACGTGCCACGCCTCGTGGGCCAGGTGCTGCTCCTGCCCGGGCGCAATGTGGATATCCGTGCCTTGGGCGTAGGCGAGTGCGCCCATCTTGCCGGGCTTGTCTGAGCCCGCATGCACCTGCACATCGCTCATGTCAATGCCAGACATGCTTTCGATTCCGGAACGCAAGTCGTTGGGAAGGCCATTCCCTCCCCCACCAGCCGCCCCACCGCCGCCAGCAGCGCCTTCATCGGCTCCAGCGTCTGCAAACCCTGCAGATTCGGGGCCCTTTTTCTGAACGATCTCTTTTTCTTCCGACTCAGTACCTTCAGACTCAGCGCCGGTGCTGGTTTTCAGCTGGAAAGCCGGCGGCGTAAGTGTTTTGGGCTGAATCGCGCTGTCTGGAGGCAACAGTGTGTTGCTCTTTTTGGCATCGTGATCGTTTCTCGATTCTGGAGACTTCATGCGTTCTTCAAATTGGCAATTGCGAAGGACCCCGATTGATCCCTCGTGAAACAAGGAGGATGAGAACAATGGCGCCTCGGTGTAAATTCCCCAAAACCGAATGCGACCTGCTTTAGACGCAACTAAGTTAACGAAGATTTATGCGAATTTCAAAGGTGGAGCGGGTTTTTATCCACAGGGATTCCAGCGATGCTCGATCTTGTGACCTGTCGATTTTGCAGGGTATTCAGGCTTTATCACCGCGGTCGACGATCGGGTTTGGGCGGCATCGCCTTCCCCGAAAATGGGCGTTTTGAGGGAAGAAATCCAAAGGTTGTGCTCTTGGCGGTGATCCCCGCTGAAAAATCATTAGCTTTATTCTCAATTGAAACGAATAGATGGCGCTGTTGAAACAGAAGTCTCAAAAACAGGTGTGGCTGGCACTTTTCTGGTCGGTGCTTTTGCTCCTGCTTGCTGGTTGCAGCGAAGAGAGAGGCATTCCCGGCTCGACTTACTCCGACTGGGAACATGGGCGGCTCACCTTCACTGGCCTGACCGACGATAAATTCAAAGGAATACAGTCGCTCATCTTGGAATATGACCAAGATGACCTCGGCAATTTCTATGGTGACCGGCAAGAAAAACCGCAATCCCTGGCCTACTTTGCCTACATGACCTTGGAAAATGGCGATTCGGTGCATTTCTTGGACAATTTTCAGCAACGAGATTCCGGGGCTACCTATCTGCGGCTGGGAGAAAATGACAACGAGCCTAGGCACCTGTCAGACATCCTCGTGATTCCAAAGTACACGATGCTTCTGATGCCGGGGAGCTACAAAGCCAAATTGAGGGTGGAATGCATGCTGATGGACAAACCCTTGACTTTGACAGACGGGTATGCCCCGCATGGCAAGGCGGTGTATTGGGGAGAAGCGGACGTGCAATTTTCAAAGCCGCAGCCCATCGAATACCTGATCCGGATGCACTATTTTGACTTGGATACCGCTCGCTGCGACGAGCGCAATTACGACTGGCCTTCGGGCTTGCCCGACTTGGAATTCAAGATCGTGAAAAACATCAGCCAGGGATTCTATGGGCCGACGCAACAATGGGGCACGAGGCGTCTCACCAACGAGGTCGTCTGGGACTTGTCTGAAGACAGCATCCAATTTGTCATTTCCAAAGGTGACGAGGTGATTTTGGGGGTGGATGACTGGGATGCCTTGAGCCAAGGTGATTTCATCGCCGATTGCTGGCTGGACTTGGAGGGTTTGGATGGCAAGGGCAAACAACAGATTCCTGATTTTGGCTTGGTGAAAAATTGCAGTGTGAGCCTGTCGTCACGGCCCTATCGGGGGCTGTGAGGTGAATCCATTGCATTGACACGGGGCTGACAGGAATTTGGATGAACAAACCGAAGAAAATTTGTTTGCCTGCCCATAACTGAACGAACATTCATTTATATTTGCATCCGAAATGCGTAACTTATCAGATAAAGTATTCTTGGCGAAAGTTGAGCGGTGTTAAACAGTAATTTGATGCTGCGCGAAGACCCGCATATTGAAGGTATATTCAAAACGCTGTTTCGTTTCTAGATTTGTGGGGCGAAATCGACGATGCTGTCTATTGCAAATGAATGCCCGTTTCCTACGGTATTGTTTCAAATCGTGAAATTTGGAAAATATACTGACGGTAGCAAGCAATTGGCCCGCTCCATCTTCAATCCAATTTGCCTTTACATCCTTCAATTCCACAAAGTCGATGTTGCGGTCATAGCTCAACATGGCATCGCACCTCCGTTCCATCTCACCGTTCGGGCGTTTGATCTCAATACAATTATCGATCGCAACAAATAGTATCTCTCGACCTTCAGGATTCACGATATGAGCTCCCCATTTCATTTGCTGATCAGTTGTGATATAGGCTGCAGCTTGTAAGTGGTCGTCACAAATACCGAATTCATTTGCACTAATTGCAGTATTGCAACCTTGATCGAAAAAATTGATTTTCATATTTCTTCTTCAATATCCAACAATTGGTCAAAAATCAAATTTCCCTGATCGATCAGTTGATTCAGCTCATTTCTGTCGCTCAAGATACCCTGGTACGTTGGCAATTTGCTTATCGTTCCGTCATTTTGCATTTCGTAAACGGCAACATCATTTCCTGTAATGCAGGAGCCTAGTGGAACAAGTGCGTCCAATCTTGCAAACAGGGTAGAAGCCTTTTCTCCGGCGTTATTGAGCTTTTGCAACACCATTTCAGCCTTAATGGCGATGGAAAGGTAATTGAGCACGTATGGACTATGTGTTGTGAGAATCAGGCTATTGCCATCTGTGACATTTGTAAATCCCAACAAAGCAAATAGGATCGCCATCTGGGAAATCGGATAGAGATTTTGCTCCATTTCCTCTACGATGTTCATGAAGCAACCATTTTTATACTTTGATGAAAGTACTTCCAACGCTGATTTCTTGAATTCAAGCGACAATTTGTCATTGGATAAGATGTCCAGAATCTCTTGTTTAAACTTGATGTTGTCTTCTAGACTCAGGTCTACTTTTGATTCGTCATGCTCCCTTTGAATTGACATGGCCAAGTTTCTGGACACGAGGTACAATGGAATAGAGGATTGTAATCCACTGGAAGCTTCATTGAGCCTCAATTTGTAATCAATCCCCTTGACATAGGACATCTTACTTTCCTTTTGGTATTCGAACTCAATTCCATTAATAGGGAGAATTAGAGTTTCACTAAGTTCAGATTGTGCCAATTCCAACTCCTCCAAAAAGGTGTAGAGCGGGGAAGGCAATCCCTTCAAACCTCCTGGGCGAGACACTGAGCTCAAAAAATTGCGCTCGGCTGGGACATACATGATCTTGGGCATCTTGTACTGTGGGTTATTCAAATGCGTTCCTGCCCGAAGTGCTGAATTGACAAAATGAAATTTGTAAACATGGCCTACATATTCGATCTCGGTTTCGTCCCGAAAATATTCTTTTAGGCCTTGGTAGTGGCAGTATTTGTTCCTGAAATTCCCATCCTTCCACAGGTCTCCAATACTGATAATTCCCCTAAACAAAGCCTTTTCAATCCAGCTAAATACTGAAATCAGCTTGGCTGCGGTGCTTTTCCCAGTGGCTTGATTTCCAGTGAACACCGTTACTTTGGCAACTTCCAAAAAACCATCCCCTCCAAGAAACCCTTCCTTGATCGGGCCAAAATGCTTGATCTTGATTTTCCTCATAATGCATTCACACTAGCAAAAGCTTACCAGTGGCGAAAATACGACTTTTTAGAGAACCGCGCATTCATCTCCATCAACCATGATTTGATGCTTCAATTTTTGTCAATAACTTTCATAACTGAACGAACATTCATTTATATTTGCCTCCGAAATGCGTACACGAGACGAAAGCAAGGAGGCTTGCCTCAAGGCCAAGGCGATGGAAATGATCGTCGCAGAGGGCTTTGACGGGCTGTCGATGCAGAAACTGGCGAAAGCAGCTGGCGTTTCCCCTGCCACCATCTACATCTACTGGAAAAATCGGGAGGACCTGCTCAATCAGCTGTTTCACGAGATCCAGGATCGGTTTACAGAGGAGGCCCTGGTCGGATTTCATCCAGAGCTCAGTTTGCGGGAAGGGTTGTGGCTGCAATGGCAAAACCGTTTGCGATTCATCCAAACCCATCCGGTGCAATTCACCTTTTATGAGCGCTTCAGGCACTCTGCCTTGATCAACCGGGGAAACCTGAAATTTTCGCTCTTCAAGGACAACATGCAGCAATTTGTGGCCAATGCCGTGGCGCGTGGCGAAATGGTCGCGATGCCTCCCGAGCTGTATTGGTCCATGGCCTATGCCCCGTTTTATGCGCTCGTTCGCTGTGAGATGCAGGAAAAATGCACGCTCAGCGACCGCTTTCAGCTCACCGACGATGTCTTGAGGCATGCCTTTGACATGGTCGTCCAAGCTTTCAAACCTGTTTCCATTTTCTCCCAACAGCAATCTGCCGCAAAGTGAAAAAAAAGAAAAAAACTAGCCCAGGCGTGGCTTCGGCGTCGACCCCCAAAGCCACGTTCACTGGCTACGAGATCTTCATGATCGTCGTGATCGCCTTCATCCAGTTCACGGTGATCCTGGATTTCATGGTCTTGTCACCGCTCAGTGCGATCTTGCTGGACAAGCTCAAGATCGGCCCAGATAAGTTCAGTTTGGTCGTGAGTGCCTATGCCTTCAGCGCCGGCGCCTCGGGCTTGCTGGCGGCAGGCTTTGCAGACAAGTTTGACCGCAAGAAGCTGCTCATGTTTTTTTACTGCGGCTTTGTGGTGGGCACGGCGCTGTGTGCGGTTGCGCCTACCTACGAGTTCCTGCTGATGGCGCGCATTTTCACGGGGATCTTTGGCGGGGTGATCGGGTCGGTCGCCTTTGCGATCATCACCGACATTTTCAAATTGGAGGTGCGTGGCCGGGTGATGGGTTTTGTACAGATGGCATTTGCGGTGAGTCAAGTCTTGGGGCTGCCGATCGGCATCTACCTCGCCAAGGAGATGGG
>JANMIM010000106.1:0-4719 GCA_031375795.1 Bacteroidota bacterium | reverse complement strand
AAATGACCGGCAAGCGCCACCGATTCCTCGCAAGGTATGAAGTGGGTTTTGACGATCAAGGGCGGATCCAAGGCATGGAAGTCGAGCTGAATGCCGACGGCGGGTCGAGCACAGACCTCACGATGGCTGTGTTGGAACGCGCCATGATGCACAGCGACAGCAGCTATTTCCTGCCCGACGTCACGATCGTGGGGCATGCATGGAAGCTGAACCTGCCCAGCAATACCGCATTTCGCGGTTTTGGAGGTCCCCAGGGCATGGCGGTGATCGAAAACGCCATCGACCGCATCGCCCGTCGACTGCAAATGGACCCCGAGCAGGTGAGGCTGCACAACTACTATGGCATGCAGGACCGCAACGTGACGCCCTATGGCCAAGTCGTCGAAAACAATCGCCTTTACATGATCAGGGAGCAACTTTTGCAAAGCTCCGACTATCAAAAAAGGCGTGCAGAGGTGGCGAAATGGAATGCCGGCCATGAATTCATCAAGAGAGGCATTTGCCTCACGCCGGTGAAATTTGGGATTTCCTTCACGACTTCCTTCCTGAACCAAGCCGGGGCATTGGTACACATCTACAAGGACGGCACCATGCTCGTGAACCATGGCGGCACCGAGATGGGGCAAGGACTGCACACGAAAATCAGGCAGATCGCCGCGATGGAAATGGGCGTAAGCATCGATCGGGTCAAGGTAAACGCCACCAACACTGCAAAAGTCCCCAATACATCGGCCACAGCTGCCTCGGCAGGCACCGACCTCAATGGTGCGGCCGTGAAGAATGCCATCGATCAGATCAAGACGCGCATGGCAGACGTAGCCGCCGTTGTTTTGAACAACGGAATCGTAGCGCCTCTAGCGAAGACGCTTCCCGAAAACATTGTGATCCAAGACGATTTTGCCAGCGATCGCCTGCATCCCGAGCGCGTCGTCGCGTTTGCGAAGCTCTGCGAGGCATGCGTGTTTCACCAGGTGAGCCTGAGTGCGACCGGCTTCTACAAGACACCCGATGTCCATTTCGACCGAACGATCGGCAAGGGAAGGCCCTACCATTACTTTTCCTTTGGCATGGGCGTGACCGAAGTGCAAGTGGATACACTCACGGGCCACGTGCAATTGTTGCGGACCGACTTGCTGCACGATGTGGGCGAATCGCTCAACCCGAGAATCGACATTGGACAAGTGGAGGGCGCTTATGTGCAGGGCCTTGGCTGGGTCACGACAGAGGAATGCAAATGGGACGACAAGGGAAACCTGTTGAATCATTCGCCCGACACCTACAAGATCCCCAACGTGCAAGATGTGCCGGCAGACTTTCGCACGGCACTCCTGCAAGGTGCGCCCAATCCCAACACGATCCGCCGCAGCAAGGCGGTGGGTGAGCCGCCCTTGATGCTGGCATTTTCGGCTTGGTTGGCGATCAAAGATGCGGTCTCTGCGGTGGCCGATCATCGGTATGAGCCTCGTTTTGAATTACCGATGACAAATGAGGCCATTTTGGTATCTGTGGAGGATTTGCGGCAGCGCATGAAGCAAGCCCCCGAGCGAATGATGCAGCCATGAGGGAACTCGAATTGTGGCGGTTCGTTCAGCGGCAGGTCTCCTCGGGACATGCAGCGGGATTGCTCATCGTCGTCGATCACCAAGGGAGCAGCCCGGGCCGCAAGGGATTCAAGATGGCGATTGCAGCCGACGGCCACATGCAGGGCAGCATCGGGGGCGGCATCATGGAGCACAAACTCGTGGAGCTGACCAAGGATCGCCTGCAAAAGGGTCTGCACTTTTGGGAGATCAAGCGCCAAATCCACTCCAAGGAAGCACCTGCAGACCAAAGCGGCATGATTTGTTCGGGCGAGCAGACGATTGCCATTTTGGCGATCGCGCCACATCATCATGCAGCTGTTGCAGAGATTGTGGCCCATTTGGAGGATAGCCAATCCATCAGCCTGAAATTCGATGAAGCTGGGTGGCGAATATTGCCCAAGGCAACCTCGCGGGCGACCAAGGCTTTTTGGCAGCAGTCGGTTCAAAACTGGTCCTATGAGGAGACGATCGGGCTTGCAGACATCGTGCATGTCATCGGCGCGGGCCATGTGGGACTCGAGTTGTGTAGAGTCCTTGCCAATCTCGACTTCTTTGTCATCAACTACGACGACCGGCCGGACCTCAACACGATGCTGGCCAACCAATTTGCCCATCAAAAGATCGTGACGCCCTATCCTGATCTCAGCAACCAAATCACACCCGGACCAAATGCATACGTGATCATAGCGACCTTTGGCTACCGTGGCGACAACGAGGCGATCAGGGCACTGATCGGGATGGAATTCAAGTATTTGGGAATGATGGGCAGTGAGGCGAAAGTGAAAAAGCTGCTCGCCGACCTGCTTCAGGATGGTTACAGCGCCGCGCAAATTGCCAAAGTCCGCACGCCTGCTGGACTGGTAAGCCATTGCAAGACACCCGCCGAAATCGCTGTAAGCATTGCCGCCGAAATGCTATCGGTGAGATACCACCCAAAAGAAACTCCAATCTAGGGCATAGCAAGACAACCACTATTCCCAACAGGCAACACCCCACAACTCCGGTCTCCAATGCCTAGCCTCTCACTCGGGTAGCCATGCCCGGCGGCAGACCTACACGTGCAAGCAGTGCATTGCCCTCATCGGCTTTGGTTTGGGAAATAGGTGTGTCCACAAACTGATCGAGCGTGGGATTCACACGCATGCTGTACATTTCTAGCCTCTTCATATTCTTCTCCTTCATTCTTTGCTGCAACAGGGCCCTCACCCAAAATGCCATCACAAATTTATGCATTTCTTTTGGGTTCCCAATCATTTTGTCTTTTTTCATCGCATTTTGTTATTTTCCTTTATCCTTTGGTTTTCTTTCCGCCAAAAATGCTTCATAGCGGCGGTTGGGCTGAAACTCTTCCCAGCGATCATCGATCATGCCAAACAACCGAAACTCTTGTGTGATGGCCTCCAGGTGTTTGCAAAGGCCCATTTGATAAAGCCGCGTTCGGGCAGGCGTGCTACCTCTGGCAAAAATCGCCGCATCAGGGTGCAAATCCGTAAATGCCAAAACCGTGTGCGCCACGGTTGCCAAGACGCTCTCAGTATCCCCATTGTTGGAGGTACAGTCCACATCGATGCCCCCGGTGAAATAGTCATAATCCCCGAGCGCGAGGTTGTAAATCCCCGGCGTGTCCATTTTTGTGTAAACCACCAGCTTCGCGAGGCTGCCATTCACACCCCTGCTGATAAATTGGTACACCATTCCGGATTCACCCACCTCGACCGCATAAGCCTTCAACCACATTGCCTTTCTCCTCCAAGATGTTTATGATAGCAAAATACCTAAACTTTTTACATAAATCCTAATTTAATTGCTAAAATTTTTTCAGAGTCCGCACTTTTACAAAAAATGCTTAATATGCCCGTATGATACGCTTTTGTAGATATGTGCTCGTCCTAGGGTTCATTTGGATATCGGCTTGCGCCGCGATGGCCCAAGATACTGTGCCGTCCCCCACTGCCCTGACTGACAGTACCTTGGACTCGATTTCCAAATCCGTCACAAAAAGCCAGCCGCCCGCAATCGATAGTCTGGCACCTGCTCCCGAGGTTGTGAAAACCATGGGTGACGTGGGATTCAATCGGCTCATTCCCGGCACACCCTTTTCCTTGCTCACGATCCTGTTGCTGGGCCTATTTGTGATCGGCGCACTCGTGACCATATTGCTGATGCTCCTGGAGCAAAACATTGGCCGTCAATTGAATGCAATTGCACACGATGAGACGCAGGAGGACTTGATCGACAGGTTGAGCGAATCCCTGAAGACCATCAAGACCATCCGCAAGGTCTTCTTGGTGGGCATCTCGGTCTTCATGGCCGGGTTCTATATCCAGCAGCAGATCAAGGGTTCGCCATGGGAAGGCCACGTAAATGAATGGATGAACCTGATCATCAGGTGGGCCCACGTGACCTTTGGTGTCGCATGGATAGGAGCCTCTTTCTATTTCATCTTCCTGGAAAATGCACTCTACCGCGGCCCCGGACTCAGGGAGGGCCTGGCAGGCAACCTGTGGGCGATCCATGGAGGAGGGTTCTACTACGTCGAGAAATACAAAGTCGCCCCTGAAAAACTGCCCAGCCATCTGCATTGGTTCAAATGGGAAGCTTACCTGACGTGGATCTCCGGCATTTCCCTGCTCTTTGTCGTCTATTACTTCAATGCGAGCTCCTTGCTGGTCGACAAAAATGTGGCCGACATCTCCAACGGCACCGCGATTGCCATCGGCATCGCCACACTCGTGTTGTCGTGGTTTGTCTACGACATCCTGTGCAGGACGCCGCTTGTGGAGAGCAAGCCGGTCTTTTTCTTCCTGATGCTGGGCTACATCACATTCATCGCATTTTTCCTCTCGCAATGGCTCAGTCCCCGTGCCGCCTACATCCATGTGGGCGCCGTGATCGGGACCATGATGGCGGGCAATGTCTGGCGCGTGATCATTCCCTCCCAAAAAGCAATGGTGAGGGCGGCGGAAAAAGGCAAACCCGTGGACCCAGAGCTCGGTAGACATGCGGGATTGCGCTCCTTGCACAACAATTATTTCACCCTGCCGGTCCTGTTCATCATGATCAGCAGCCACTTCCCGAGCACCTATGGAAACTCGATGAACTGGGCCGTGCTGGGAGCGCTCACCACCTTGGCCCC
>JANMIM010000087.1:0-2813 GCA_031375795.1 Bacteroidota bacterium | reverse complement strand
ATTTCGATTTTCCCACTTTGGCTATTTTGTGGACGATTTTGAAGGGTAAGTTTTCCGAATTTTGCACAGGATCTCCCACTTGGCGGCATTTTCGGGGGGATAATTCCCACCATGTCTTCAAAACGGCCATTCTGAAACGGCTTCCATGCCCTGCCCCTACGGCATGAATCTGACTATCAGGACTTTAGTTTCATGACGCAATCCCATTCATGACTTGTCATCCAGAACCGGGGTGATGTAGAATGAATCTTCGGATCAGATGAAACAGCACGTCGCTGAAATTCATTTGATGCACGCGTACTACGCTATTGCTCAGAGATTTAGATCGCGATCACCACTTAGGAAGCCAATCGCCTTATTCAAAAAAATCACCCCCCAGCATCCACAGCAAAATGCGCGTACCAGCGAAAATCATCATCCAAAAATCAAGCCTGCTTCACGCTGATCACCACAATGGTGCTCGTCCCTGCGCGGCCGGCCTTGACGTCGGCGTCGTTTTTCTCGATGTAGTGCTTGACCAAGCCCGAAGGGATGCTCTGACCCTCATGCAAAATCCTGATCTTGCGCTCGATCGATTCTCCTTTGTCGTGCGTCTTGACTTGCTTTGTTTTGCCACCGTTGAAGACGATGCCGATCATGCCAAACTCTTCGCCTTTGTAATGCGTGGCGCTCTTGGTCTTGGTGAGCTTGATCTTGTAGTGGATATTGAAGTAGCGCGACTTGGTTTTCTCCCTTTCAGCGTCCTTTTTCTTCTTTTCCGCGTCCTTTTTCTTTTGCTCGGCTTCGCGGGCCTTGGCGGCTTTTTCGCGCTCCTTGGCAGAGGCGGCACTTGCTTTGTCGCGCTCCTTGTCGGCTTTTTCACGCTCCTTGGCAATGGCGGCTAAGGCCTTTTCGCGTTCCTTTTGGGCTTTTTGACGCTCAGCCTCCCGCTCTGCGGCGATGCGGGCTTGCTTGACCTCCTCGATCTTGAGGCGCTCTTTTTCCTTGGCCCAGGCATTCTCTACGAACCATGTGATGCCGTCCAAGTCCTGTAATTTCCCGTTTACCAAGAGCCGCATTTCTCCGGAGTAGAATCCGTCTTCGTCCCACATACCATCCTTGAATTCGCCGGTTTTGGGATTTTCCCAGCGCCCCAAAACATTGGGGATTCCCTCGGCCCACATGCCCTCGTACCACGAGCCGTCGGCCTCTGTTTTGCGCACGTCACCTTCGACAAATTGCCCATTGTTCCATTCACCGTCTTCAAAATCGCCATTTTTCTTGTCGAGCCTGCCCTTGCCATGGTACACATTGTCGAGCCATTCGCCATCGTAGACATTGCCATTGGGATAGACGCGCTTGCCCTTCCCGGTCCAGTCGCGGTCCACAATATCGCCTTCGTAGCTGCCGCCGTCCTCCAGTTTACGGTTGGATTTGCCACTCACAAATTCACCGTGGCGGTACAATCCCTCGCGGTAGCCGCTGCCATCGCCAGATGTATATTTACCCATGCCGTGCATTTCATCTTCCTGGAATTCACCCTCGTAAGTGTTGCCCGAATTGAAGACGAGCTTGCCCTGACCGTGGTACATGTCGTTTTTCATGCCCCCCTCGTAGGTGGCATTCTCCAGTGTCAATTTCACCTTGCTCTCGAGGAAGCTGTCATTCTCCCAGCGGCCTTCCTTGAAATCGCCATCGGCATAGGCAAATTTGCCCTTGCCGTCGTAATTTCCATCGAGGAATTCGCCTTCATAATATGCGCCACTGGCAAATGTGAGCTTGCCCCTGCCGTTGCGACCGCCGACCGCGTAGCCACCTTCATAGACATTGCCGTCCTCGTCGGTTTCGCGGATGCGCCCCTCGACCATTTCATCATTTTCCCAAGTGCCATTTTTCCAATCGCCGCTGGGTTCCGTGTATTTGCCTTGGCCGGTGAAATTGTTGGTGTTGAATTCGCCGGAATAAACCGTGCCGTCCTCGTAGGTGTATTTGCCCATGCCGTTCCAAGCGCCGTCACTGGATTCGCCTTCATAGACATTGCCATCCTCGTCGGTCGCGCGCACCTTGCCACGCATCAATTCGCCCTGCTCAAACGTGCCCTCCTCGTAGTTGCCGTCGCCGTCATGGCTCCGACGGCTGGACTTGCCGTCAAGGGAAATCTGGCGGCCCAGGGAAGAGGCAAGCGTCTGTGTCCACTCAATGAACACCTCCTCGAACTTTTTGCTGTCCAACCGAATGAAAAGCCTTCGGTAGGTGTCGTCGCTTGGAACCCCGTGCTTGAGAGGCAGAACCTCCTGTAGCCAAGCCGCACGTGATTTGGCGAAGACTTCTATGCTCTTCCAGTCGTCGGCACCGCAGAGAACAGCCAGAACGGCAATTCCCAAAACATCTTCCAGCCGATGACGCCTGCCCTGCCTGCGTCGGGGGTCGGGAAGCTTGGCCAGAAGGCCAAGCAATGAGGGGATTTCTTTCTCCATTGCGTTTTGGGACGCAAACTCGCTATTGCAACGCTGGAGCTAAAGGCACAACCAGACCAAAACGATGCCGAGTGTCTATTCTTCAATACATCGGGTTTAGAATGAGTTTGCCCTAACCTGGCCAAGCCAGAACCAAAAGGAACAATTTCTTAAATTGAGTCCATGGAACTCCTCACAGATCGCTACGCGAAAAGTATATCCGGCGAGTTGACCTGCTACGACCGCCTTTTGATCACTGGCACGCTGCCAAAAGTCTGCTTTGCCCAAGGCATGACTGCGCTGCTTTATTCGCTGAAGGTTAGGATTTTCGACTATCCAAAGTGGGCGGAGAACTTTCGCAATGAGGTGCGCCTCAAT
>JANMIM010000081.1:0-17406 GCA_031375795.1 Bacteroidota bacterium | reverse complement strand
GTCTTGTTGCATTGCTGGCAATGGAACTGGCCATCGACCATCTCGTTGGAGGTCGCCAGCGGGCACTTGAAATTCATTTTGAAGGGAATCGCCATGTCATTATTTGATTGTAGCCGCGTCACTGAGTTCTTGTAATTCTTTGGCATCGAACCAATTGCCACGCAGGCACAGGCCCTGCATTGCGCGCGTGGCGGCGATGTCCAGGAGAGGGTTTTGTGCGAGCAGGACCATGTCTGCGCGCAGCCCGCGCTGGAGGCTGCCGATCTCCTGGGACTGGTAGAGCGCGGCAGCGGCATCTTGTGTGGCAGCGTCGAGGACCTGCCTCGGCGTCATGCCCAGCGTCTGCAGGTTTTCCATCTCACGGTGGTACGTGAAGCCTGCCACGCTGAGCGGAACATTGGCCCCGGCTTCGGAGCCGATGAGGACCTTGCCACCTCGTTTCAGGATTTCCTGCACGATCCAGCACTTCTGTGAGCGCTGGCTGACGATCTGGGCATACAGCGAGTCCCGGATGCCGGCGGGGTTGGCGTAAAATTGCGTCCAACGTTGTCTTTCGTCGGCTGCGATGTAACTGCGCTCCGGGCCAGTCGATACGCGTCGCGCAAATGTGAGGAAATCCAAGGGCAGGCTGGAAACGCAGGGCACGAGGTAGATGCCCCGATCGACGATGGTGTCGTAGTCGGCCTGCGTCGCCGAGGGCTGGGTGCCCGTCGTCGACATGAGGCCGTCGAGCCGCTCGATCGTGCGGATGTTGCCGAGCTTCAGGTATTCCTGGAGGTTGTTTCCGGCGCCGATCTCCAATGCAATGGGCAAGTGCTCATCGACCCCTATCGGCATGGAATAGGGACCTTCTCCGATTTCCAAGGCTTTTACAAGCTGGAAATCAAAGAAATTCGTTTTGGCGGCACGGCCATCCTTGTTCACTGATTCTCCCCTTGAGCTGGTCGGAAATGGATTGGTGACAAAATAATCGGGCCACAGCAGGACATTGGTCCTGATCATGTTTTCCTGATACCACAGGGAAATGTAGCCGTCCATCTCACGCAGGGCGGTGATGCCGTTCATGAGGTGCAGCAGGTCGTTGCGCTCGGCATAGCAGGGCCTGTGTACATGCATGTCGATGAAGCCGGGGACGAGATATTGGTGGCGGCCATTGATGACCTGCGCTCCCACGAGTTGGGTCGGGAAAATGGAGGACCTGATCTTGTGGATGCGGTCGCCTTTGACAATGACGGTGCGAAACCGTTTCCATGTGCCCTTGGGATTGGAATTCAGCACATTGACCTGCCTAATCACCGTGCGATTCCTGTTTTCCTCGACCCGTTCTCGTTGGTACAGGTGGATGAAATACTCGGGAATCGACATGGTGTCGGTGTTGATCACCTGCTGTGCCAGCGCTGGGAGACCGCCGCAAGCCAAAAAGAGGAGGAGGAGAATCAGGTGTCTTTTTTGCACGCTGCCAATGGTCGAAGGATTTTGGTTCGGCCCAGGCCAATCATCGTGATCGCCTGCGGCACGTTTGCTGCCTTCACATGCTCAAGCTACGAAAAAAATCGTCAATGATTCACCTCAATGTTGCACCAATACCCTGCCCACGACCGGCTGATGGCCCTCGCCATGCAAGACGACAAAATAGAGTCCGGCGGGCAGGTCCTCGACGTTCCACTTCACGAGCGACTCGCCCGCAGGCACGCCTTGGCGCTCGATCACCTGGCCGAGCGCGGTGTGCAAACTGATTTCGGCATCCAAGGCATCGCCTGGAAGCATGACCTGGATGCTCAGTTGTGCGGAAACGGGATTCGCGAATTTTAGACCGGCGATAGAGGGGATTGGCTCCTCGTTGGCGACGGTGAGCGTACACTGCTCGACGAGTGAAGCCGTCGCGACGGTCGCCAAGAATGTCGTGGACGTATCCGAAAAGAAGGGCTGGGTGATGGTCGTGCCTGTCATCTGAAGGGCTGCTGGCACTGATTGCACCAGCAGATAGCTGTCGCAGTCGAGGTCACCATCGGTCGCGTTGGCTCCGATGCTATTGATAGAATAGTCATAGATGAAATTGTTGTCGATAAATCGATTGCCTGCGGCCATGAAAGAGGCACCGCCATCTACTGCCACGATGTCTTCGAGCGTCTCTTGGATGTTGGCGGTCAGAGGCGCATAGGTTTTGCTCCAGATCAGGGCGCCATCGCCATCGATTTTCAGCACAAATGGGAGGTCGTAGACCGGGCCTCGGTATTTGCCGCAGATCACAAAACCGCTGTCCACAGCTGCGATTCCCGTAGCCCCGAGGGTCGCCACGCCTTGGATGCCGTACAGCCGTGCCCAAATCGGGTTGCCTGCTGTGTCGAGCTTAGCCACAAAGATGGAGTCACTGCCTCCCGTTGCGTAACCCGACAAGACATAGCCGCTCCCGTCTGGCGCCGCCTCGATGAGCTTGCATTGTAGGCCCTTGCCGCTGACTTGGTAGGAGTGGCCCCAGACCTGCTCCAGTTGTTGGTCGGCCTTGACGACGACCATTTGAAAGGAGGGGGCTTGATAGACCCTCCCGGCCATGACCAAATGATGGTCCGTGGCGATCATGTCCTCTGGATTGTCTTCGCCGGTGGTCCCAAGCATCATCCCGATATAGCCTCTGCCAGCGCTGTCGGTGCGCACGAGCGAAAAGTCATGCGCTCCGGCGACGCTCTCGCCCTGGCCGAGCAGGTACACATTGGTGTCGATCGTCGTCACCGCATGAAATTCGTGGTGATCGCCTTCGCGGGCCCAGATCACCTGCCCGGCGGCATCGGTGCGCATCACGACCTGCTTGCCACGGGTGCCGAGGGCGTGGTAGTAGCCGCCCCAGCCGTCGATGCAGACATCATGGCTCCTGGGGCCAAATATTGTCGCTGTCGTGTCCTGAAATAGATGGAGCTGCTGGGGGATGCCTTGGGCATCGGTGAGCATGAGATAAACATACTCGGTGATGTTGAACAGCGAATCATAGACTTCGAGCGAACCAGAAAACCCAAATTCCGAGCCGGGGATCCCAGTCTCCAGCACATTGGTGCAGTCATAGTACCCGATGCTGCCAAGGGAGGGGGCAGAGACATACACCGATTTATTTTGGGCGAATGCGATAGAGGCGGCCAATGAGAAGCCGCCAAAGGCCAATATGAGCAATAGTCGTTTCATAACCGATGATTTGGGTACAATATTAAGCAAAAAGGCAATGAATCTTACGTGCATGGCGCAGGCAAATATAATTTGGAAAAATCACAATCTCGGGCCTTTTTGGAGCTTGTTTCGCAGTCGATTGCAATTCATTTCGGGTGATTCTTACATTCTTCATTTTATCACGTTTGTGCAAAACGTGTTCATGAATTGCTTTCCGGGTGGTATTGATATCCTAAATGATAGGAATGCTATCCTTTGTTTCTGGGTTGGGAGGTAACTGAAGCGGAATTTGCCGTTTTGAAGCAACTCACCATCCCCGCCGGAATTATTTCTGAATTTTCTTGCAAATCTTACAAGCATTTGCTATGTTTCGGTTTCACATAAGAAATGGCCTTCCAGAATGGGATGGTGGCTTTCTTGGAATCATAAAATTTTTGGAATCGATGGAGAAATTAGACACAAAAACAGCAAGACAAGGTCAAGGATTCTTGGGTGGAATGATCCCCAAGGTGCTGGCTTTGAGTGTGCTCTTCATGTTGATGTCCTTGGCGATGATGGCCAGCCACTTTAGGGGTGGCACCATCACATGGACTCGCGTGACCGGGCGTACGGTGACTTTTACGGTTGTGCACTCATGGCGTACCGGTAACGGCTTTGCCCAGACCCTGAACTTTGGGGACGGTACCAGCGCCTCTGACAACGCCGTGCTCGTGTCGTCATCTGGCGGCTACGACACATGGCGCGGTACGGTGACCCGCACATTTGCAAGCGATGGGCCTTTCACAGCGTTTTTTTCAGGATGCTGCCGCATCAGTAACTTGCAAAATGCAGCAGATGACAGCTACCGCGTGGAAACCATCGTCTGTCTCAGCGGCGGCAACAACAACTCGCCGGTGACCTCGGTACCTGCTGTGATCCAGATGGCTGCCACAGGCCAGACGGTTCAGCTCGGCGCCACCGATGCCGACGGCAACCCTGTGAGGTTTGTATTCTCCACCCTCACGCAATCGGCCATTTCCCCCGGCCCCAAGCCTCCAGCAGGCTTCACCCTGAGCAACAGCGGTGCATTGACCTACAATGGTTTGCAGGGCTACACCAACGGCATGCTCTTTGCGATCCAGATCACGGTCAACGAACTCGGTGCCTGCGGCGCCCTGGTGGTCGCCGACTTCATCGTCGAGATCGGTGGCACGAGCGTGAGCAACCAGCCTCCCGTTTGTACACTCAATGGTCCGACCAACTCCACGACCAGTCCCGGGACGGCTTTCAGTTTCTCCCTCACGGGCACCGACCCCAACGGCGGTGTCTTGACGGTAACCAATAGCGGCCTTCCAGCGGGAGCGACGCTTACGCCGACCTCGGGTGCTGCACCTCTGAACTTGACCTTCAACTGGACCCCGACGCTGGCCCAAGGTGGTCAGTCCTACCCAATCTCGGTGACCTTCACCGATCCCCAAGGGGCTACGTCATTTTGCACATTCACTGTGACTGTGCTCGTGGGTTGCGTGCCTCCTGTGATCACCTGCCCAGCCAACGTGACGGTGAATGCCGCGGCAGGCCAATGCGGAGCCAACGTGTCCTATCCCAATGCCACGGCTACGGGCACCTCGCCTGTCTTCAACTACTCGCAGGCTTCGGGCTCATTCTTCCCAGTCGGCACGCAGGTCGTGACCGTCACAGCCACCAATGGTTGCGGCAGCAGCACTTGCACGTTCTCAGTGACCGTCGTCGATGCCCAGGCCCCGACGATCAACTGCCCAGCCAACATCACCGTGAACAATGCCGCTGGCCTTTGCAGTGCGACCGTGAACTACTCAGTGACCGGCAGCGACAATTGCCCTGGCTCGGCCGTGACACAGATTGCAGGCTCCCCAAGTGGTGCTTCCTTCCCTGTCGGCACGACCTCCAACACGTTTAGAAATACAGCTGCCAACGGTCAGACCGCCAATTGCACCTTCACGGTGACAGTGGTCGACGCCGAGGCGCCCACGATCACTTGCCCAGCCAACATGAGCGTGAACAACACGGCTGGCCTGTGCAGCGGCATCGCCGCCTATTCCGTGGCTAGCGGCGACAATTGCCCAGGCTCCGCGCTTGCGCAGACGGCAGGCGGCGCGAGCGGATCGGCATTCGCTGTCGGGACCACCACCAATACCTTTACCGTCACAGCCGCCAACGGCCAAACTGCATCATGCAGCTTTGACGTGACGGTCGTCGACAACGAGGCTCCCTCGATCACTTGCCCTGCCAACATCAGCGTGAACAATGACGCTGGCTCCTGCAGTGCCGTCGTGAACGACTCGGTTTCCAGCGGCGACAACTGCCCTGGTTCCACGCTTGCACAGACAGCAGGTGGCGCGAGCGGATCGGCATTCGCTGTCGGCACGACGTCCAACACCTTCACCGTCACAGCCGCCAACGGCCAGGCTGCCTCGTGCAGCTTTGACGTGACAGTCGTAGACAACGAAGCTCCCTCGATCACTTGCCCAGCCAACGTGAGCGTGAACAACGACGCTGGCTTCTGCAGCGCGGTCGTGAGCTACTCGGTTTCCAGCGGCGACAACTGCCCTGGCTCCACGCTTGCCCAGACGGCAGGCGGCGCGAGCGGATCGGCATTCGCCGTCGGCACGACGACCAATAGCTTCACCGTCACCGCAGCCAATGGCCAGGCTGCCGCTTGCAGCTTTGACGTGACGGTTGTGGACAATGAGGCTCCATCGATCACCTGCCCTGCCAACATCAGCCTGAACAATGATGCTGGCTCCTGCAGCGCGGTCGCGAGCTACTCGGTTTCGGGCAGCGACAACTGCGCCGGATCATCGGTGAGCCAGTCCGCAGGTGGTCCTAGCGGCTCTGCATTTGCCGTCGGCACCACCACCAATACCTTTACGGTCACAGCCGCCAACGGTCAGACTGCCTCATGCAGCTTTGACGTGACGGTCGTGGACAACGAGGCTCCGGTCATCGATTGCAACGCGTCAGGCATCATCACCAGCCCCAACTCGTTCCTCAACGACGTGACGCTGAACAATGACCTTGGTCTTTGCAGCGCGGTGTTTACCTACACCAACGATGTGAGCGACAACTGTCCCGGATTCACCGAAGTGCAGACCGCAGGCTTGGCCAGCGGCTCGGCATTCCCGGTCGGCACGACCACCAACACATTTGTGGTGACCGATGCCAGCGGCAACTCGACCGTGTGCTCCTTCAACGTCATCGTAGATGACATCGAGGCGCCTACCGTTTCCTGCCCAGGCCCGATCAGCGTGAACAACGACGCAGGTCTTTGCAGCGCGATCGTGAGCTACTCGGTTTCCAGCGGCGACAACTGCCCCGGCTTCTCCACCGTGCAGACGGCTGGGTTGGCAAGCGGCAGCGCATTCCCTGCAGGCACCACCACCAATACTTTTGTGGTCACGGATGCCAGCAACAACAGCGCATCGTGCAGCTTTGATGTCACTGTTGCTGATGCAGCGGCACCGAGCATCACCTGCCCAGCCAACATCAGCGTGAACAACGACGCAGGCCAGTGTGGCGCAGCAGTGAGCTACAGCGCCAGCGCTACCGACAACTGTGCAGTGAGCGGCATCAGCTACAGCCCAGCAAGCGGCAGCTTCTTTGCCACCGGCACGACGACCGTGACCGCCACGGCCACCGACGGCTCCAACAACAGCGCCTCTTGCACGTTTGACGTCACCGTCGGCGACAACGAAAGCCCTGTCATCACCTGCCCAGCCAACATCGTGGTCTCCGGATGCGGCGGCGCAGTGAGCTACGCCGCGACGGCTACCGACAATTGCCAGCTTGCAGGCATCAGCTACAGCCCAGCCAGCGGCTCCAACTTCGCAGTCGGAACCACTACCGTCACTGCAACGGCGACCGACAACGCAGGAAACGCAGCGGCTTGCACCTTTACGGTGACCACCAACACGCCTCCGATGAGCGTCACAGTGACCAGCCCCGTGGATGGTTGCGGGTACAACGTGACCCATTGCTGCGACATTGGCGGCAACGGCAGCCACCACGGCAGCGAGGGCAGCAGAAACCACGGTAGTGGCGGCCACGGCAGCCATCACTCAAGGAGCTTCACCCACGGTGATTTTGGCGACCTAGGTGATGTCAACTATGCGACCGAGAAGCGCGGCGGCGACAGCCTGCACCGCAACGGCGATCTCGACGGCCTTGTCGGGTACTCGACCGAGAAGCGTGGCGGCGACAGCCTGCACCGTTCCTCCTCAGGCGGTCATTGCAACCTGGGTGGCGGTCACGTGCACCATGGCGGCAACGGCAGCCTTGGTCACGTAGGAAGCGGTCACCTGGGTTCAGGCTCCGGCAGCCATGGCAGCATCCACGTCCACCATGGCAGCAACGGCAGCATGGGCAGCGGTCACGGCTCCAACGGCTCAGCACCCAACAATCCTTGTGGCCACGACGGCATGGCTTCTGCCAGCGTCTCTGGTGGTTGCGGACCCTTTACCTACCTCTGGAGCAATGGCGCCACGACGCCTAGCATTGCCAACCTCACCCCGGGCACCTACACCGTGACCGTGACCGATGCCTATGGCAACACGGCGGTCCAAAGCATTACCTTGACGACCGCTGCTCCGCTGGCTTTGGTGGTGACCTCCACCAACGTCACTTGCCACGGCGCACACAACGGTACAGCCTCTGCCGTCCCCTCGGGCGGCTGTGGACCATTCTTCTACAATTGGAACACTGGATCCCACTCCCAAACCCTCACAGGCTTGGGTGCAGGCAACTACTGTGTCACCATCACCGACAACTATGGCTGCCGCCGCACCGGCTGCGCATCCGTGACCCAGCCGACCAGGCTTGTGGCCGATGCAGGCGCCAACCGCGTCGTGTATCCAGCATACGCCCCCCAGGCTTGTGCGACCCTCACGGGCAGTGCAACCGGCGGCAACCCTGCCTACAGCTACAGCTGGACCACTGCATCAGGCCTTGTATTGGGCACTGCTGCGAACGTGACCGTATGTCCTACGGTGAACACCGTCTATTACCTGAACGTGACCGACTCCCATGGATGTACTTCCAGGGATTCCGTGGCGGTCTGTGCCCGCGTTGCTGGCTGCGGAAACAACAAGGTCCAGATCTGCCATCGCCCTCCAGGCATGCACAGCAATCCAGTGACGATTTGTGTGAGCTTGAGTGCAGCCGCTGCCCACTTGGGACACGGCGACAACCTTGGCGCCTGCAACAACCAGTCGGCCTGCAACTTCCCGCACAGCAATGGCAGTGCAGGCAGCGGTCGTGGAAATTCGCATTCCAAGAGCGGAAGCCAAGCCGGTGGTGCCGAGGATGGCGACGCAGCCCTGCTGAGCTTGCGTGCATTCCCCAACCCGACCAATGGTTCCTTGCAAATTGAACTTGCTTGCATGGATTGCGTGGAGGATGGCGAGTACACCCTCAAGGTCACCGACGTCTTCGGCCGCGAGTTGATGCTTTCCAACGTGCCGATGGTGCGTGGCGAAGGCACGATCAGGCTCGACTTGGGCAAATTCAATGCTGGTGTGTACATGATCGTGATTGAAGACGGCACCCACAGGATTGTGGAGCGCATCGTCAAGCAATAAGGATCATTCGAAAATTGATGGAATTGGGCCGCTCTCCTTTGGGGGGCGGCCTTATTTCTTTCTCATAGGAGCAGAATTTGCAGAATTTTCAGAATTGTGCTTTGTGGTGAATCTTTGGTCTTGAATGGAATTTTGTTTGGGTGGATGGGCAGGTTTTTTGGGCCAATTTATTTCACATCCGGTTGAGGGAAATCGTGGGGATTTTTGTGCATGGTCTAGGCCATGTCGTAAATTTCATTTATGACCTGGCTTTAGCCCACAATTCAAGCGCTGAGTTTGGACTTGAATTTGGAGCCGATTTTGCTTGTGCGGACTAAACCCCTTTTTGCGTCGTGCGTTGCTTGGCGTTTTCCGTCAGGGCAAAACTCTCGCGGCGGGTGATTTTCTGGATGTATTCGACCTTGCGGAACCGCAAGGCGCTCCAGTCATCGTCGATGGCGACTTGGCGCACGGGCTCGAGGTTGTAGGGGGCAAGGCTTGCCCAGCCTGTATCACGGTTGAAGTCGCATTTGTATTTCTTGGAGCTGCCTTTGGGGTAACAGAGCCAAATGATCGCATCCCCCTGGAGTTTGGGAGCCAGCGTTTTGATCAGCTCGTCGATCTGGGCCTGTGTCATGACAAAGCCGATCGCAAACGTGACTTCATTCACAAGGCTGAGGTCACGCTGCACGTTCGTAAAACCTGCCATTCCCGCCAATTCTTCCTCAAACGAAACTGGCGCGTGGATGGCAACGATCGACGGGTGATCCTTGAAATTGAGCTTTTTGAACAATGGAGTCATCTTCTTCGGGGCTAAAAGCGATGGCGAACATGGCAAAAATTCGCTGCACCAAAGATAAGTGTTCTTGGAATCGAATCAAGGCCCCGCCATTTGCATCATCCCGCATACAAGGCTGCCATCTCGCTGATCCGTTGTGCGAGTCTTGTGCGCAGGGCCTCGGGGGCGAGCACTTGCATCGTCTCACCAAATCCCAAGATATCGCGCTCGAGCTCGTAGTTGGGGCGCACGCGGATGCGCACGACGATGCCGCCATCTGCGCGACGCTCGATCACAGCCTGGGAGCTGTGCAGGGGCTTGGTCTCGACATAGGGCGCATTTCGGGCGTCGACCAGGAGCAGCACGTCGGCGACGGGGTCGCCTATATTTTTGGTCACGCCGATGATGTCGCTGAAGTAAGCCTCGCCATCAAAGCCATCCATCCACCGAAAGGCGATTTCCGGTGTTGCAATCAATGCCTGGATCCTGTCCAGGGCCAAGGTCGTCAACAATTTTTCATTCCCCCGCATCCCCAACACAAACCACCGGTTGCGGAACTCCTTGAGCAGACAGGGATGAAAAACAAAGCTCTGCCCACTCTGCGCCTTGAAACTCTGGTAGTCGATCCGCACCGCCGATTGTTGCACCACGGCCTTGTACAAGGTGTCGAGGTATTCCAATCTGCGCAGGTCCTCGTTTTTCTCAAAGTGGATCGCTGGCGCGGAATGCGAGCGCTCGACGTGGATCTTGTCCTCAAACTTGCGCAGCATGCCGCCGATCTCCGCAAAGTGGCTGAATCCCTTGAACTGCTCCAAGATCTTCAACACCTCCTCCAGGGTATTCAAATCCTGCTCGCTGAGCGGAATCTTGGTGATCGAATAGCCAGCCTCCTCATAGGAATAATACTTCCTGTCGGTCACGACGATCGGCGCATTGTAGCCCAGCTTGTCGCTGCGCATCGCTTGGATGTCGAGCTGCACACTGCGCTTGCTGATCCCCTTCGCGATGCCTTCAAATTCATGGAGCGCCTCGGAGCAGGCCTCGATCAGGTCCTCCAAAGTCCACTTACGGTAGCGATTTTGCAGGCAACGGTCGATGGTGCGGTAGCGGATGAGGGCGTTTCGGTTGATGGGCATATTGGCGAATCCTGGATTGATCGCACACCACGTGCTATTTCAAAGATCGCACAAAAAAAGTGTGCTGCGCAAGTTCGTCGCGCAGCACACCTTTGACACCTGTGATGGCAAATCTTGCCATACGAGATCTTGGGATCAAGGGGTGATTTCAAGGGCATTGCAAGCTCCCGCTTGGAATGGAAAAAGCCCGGTGATGATCGAATCTCCGGTCTGTGTGGTGATCACATAGGGTACATATTCGAGTGTGCCGGTCACTGCACGTCTTACGGTCACACGGTTGGGTGCGTCGCATGCTGGCGCAGCCGCATCAAATTGGCTCATGGTCTGGGTCCCGGCCAAAACACCATTGATGATGTAGTTGAATGCCGTGACGCCTTGCGTGCTGGTGAAGTTATTGGCTGTAGACTGTCGAAACCACAAAATGATCCCTCCCTGATTGTTTGCCTGGGCATACTGGCAGGAGCCATCGTCTTGCGTGGCATTGGGGTCATAGTTCAGGGCCGCGGGATCCGTGCAGCCATCGACTTGATTTTGGCAACTGCTGAAGACAAGCGCCAGAAAAAGGATGGTAGCGGAAAACAGGGAAATGTATTTCGTCATACTGGTAAAAGGATAAAGAATGAAAATATCATAGGTTCAAATCAGAATGCGGCCAGAAGTTACGCAGAATCGGCTTCCATTCACCAACATCTGCTACACTTTTTTGTCTCTCGGATCGATGAATGCTGTGGATTGCCGGTCGCGGGACGTGCATTCCCGGCTTCATTCCTTCCAGATTCCGAGGGCCCGCATGAACTTTTCGAGCCTCCATCATTGCGGCGCGAGGTATTTTGGCGGCATTCGGCATTGGAACAAAAATAACGAGGGAAATTGGGTGAATTGAATTTTATAGTTCTGGCAATCAGCATATTATAAACATTGTCAAAAATTCTGCAAAAATAAATTCAACTACGCAAATAGACTGCGCAGTGCTGCTTTTGTTTTGAATCGTCGATCGGAAATGAATTCCGAATGCAAGACAGAAAGGAGTATACAATGAAATTCAATCGTAAATCCACCGTCCCCGAAACGACCACCAATTACATGGGTGGCAAGTCCTACACATTGACCCCAGAGATGGAACTCTACACGGCGGCAGTGACGTCCTTTGTGGACAACACCTACTATGAAAAGGTGAACGATCGGATCCTGCGCATCCAAGCCTGCATCCGCCAAGTGGCTCCTGAATTTGTGGCGAAATCTACCGTCCATCCAAGCATAGCAGCTCCAATTTTGGGACATGCTGCTTTTTACCCAGATTGCAGTGTTTGAATAAAAAATCACCATAATATTGCGCCCAGTGCCGTAGATGTTTCATCCTTCGATTCAAGAGAAAAACGGGAAACATCGGCCATTGCCTGGGAAGCAGTGTTTTTGAAATTAGAAAACAGAGTGCCGTAGATCGGACATACTTCGTCAGCAACCTATGGGGAGGAGGTGAAGCTTGCTTCATCCCGGGTTCAACTCCCGGCTCGACATGCCCCGCTGTCCGGTCGCTTTTGCCTCTTGTTTTCTAGTTTTTCGAAATCAATACATGGTTGCTGTGTCAGCCAAGTGTATATTCTCCTTTAGCATAAAAGGCAGTGCGGTGGTAAAATGTCAACCACGACAAGCCGGGAAGATGCCGTCCAACCTGCGCGGATGGATGGATACAGTTTACAGTGCACCAAACCCCGCCGAGGCGGGCTCAGGGAAGCGTATTTACAGCCTGGCGACCGCGTGAGCGGGTGTCTCGGTTCGAATCCGAGAAGGAGAACTTTATCAGTGTGAGTGAAGAGTGTGAGTGAGGAGAGTTTGGGAAGGGTGAGAGCGGAGTGTGCGTGCGGATAGTTTGGGCAGTGTGAGCGCAGGCCCGGGAAAGCGTACTTCTTCATCCTGCTAGATTTTCATAACTTTGTCGCAAATCCTGAAAAGAATATGTCTACGCCTGAACTCAAGAGTGCTGTTTCCAAAGTGATCGTCTATACCGACCGTGCGATGGTGACGCGGGCTGCGTCGGGCCACCTCGAAGCCCGTACGCATGCGGTCCAAATAACAGGCTTGCCTGCAAATCTGCGTGAGGAAACCCTGCGCATCAGCGGTCGCGGGACTGCTGCAATGACCATCCTCGACTTTAAGGTGACGCAGCAGGAATACCGCGACGTGCCCGAGGCTGCACTCAAGACCTTGGAGGAGGAAAAACAACGGTTTCAAGACCACATCGTGGGACTGCGCGACGAGATCGCCACGATCGAGCACCAAAAGAGCTTCTTGAAGGAGATCGGCGTGGGCAAATCCAAGCATTTTTCCAAGGACCTAGACGTGCAGCGCCCCTTGCTGGACGATTGGAAGGCCGTGCTGGAGTTTCTGGGCAAGGAACAGCGCGATCTGGACCAGATGCGCCGTGATTTGGAGTCCAAGATTCGCAAGATCGAGGAAGACGTGAGATTGATCGAGCACGAGCTCAAGAAATTTGCGGGTGTGCGTAGCAAGGTGCGCAAAATCGTGACCGTGGAGCTGGAACTCAAGGGCGCTGGCGAATTTGAATTTGACCTGTCCTATTTGATCCAGGAAGCCAATTGGCTGCCGATGTATGACGTGCGGGTGGATTCCAAGGCCAAGCAAGTCGGCATCAAATATTATGGCCTCGTGACACAACGCACCGGCGAGGAATGGAAAGGGGTGGAGGTGCTGCTCTCGACAGCAAGGCCGCAACTCGATGGCAATGCACCCGAAATCCAGCCGTGGTATGTATCGCCACAGCCGCCGATGGTCATGTATGCAGCCAGCGCTCCCTCACGGAGCGAAATGAAGAAAATGAAGCGGATGGAAATGGCCGAGGAGGCCGAAGCGGGATTTGGCGGCGGCGGAGCCTCCTTTGAAAGCTCCCAGTTGGATGCGGGCGTGGCGACGGCCTCCGTGGAGTCGGGCCAAGGCTCATCGGTCGTGTTTCGTACCAGTGGGCGCGGCGATGTGCCGGGCGACGGCAGCGTTTCCAAGTTGCTCATCATGGACGGTGATTTCGAAAACAAATTCCGCTACCTCTCCGTGCCCAAGCTCGCCGAGTACGTGTACCTCACGACCGACATCTTGAACAATACCGAATTCCCCTTACTGCCGGGCCGCATCAGCATCTTCCTCGATGGCAACTTTGTGGGCAACAGCGATCTCAGATCGCTGGTCACGCCGGGAGAGAGATTTGAACTGAACCTGGGCGTCGATGAGAGCATCACGGTGCGTCGCAAGCTCCAAAAGCGCAAGGGCGACGAAAAAGGCCTGTTCAGCCGCAGCCATTTGGAGGAATTCAGCTACCTCATCCTATTGCAAAGCCACCGCGACACGGTAGAGGAAGTGATCGTGCGCGACCACATCCCGGTGAGCACCGACGAGAAGATCAAAGTGGAGGTCAAGCTGATCATTCCCGCCGAAAACCACGAAAAAGACAAGGACAAGCTGCACAATGGTGTGGTGGAGTGGAAGGTGCAACTCGGCCCCAAGGCTACCGAGCAATTGGAGTTGGGATTTGTGGTGAGCTATCCCAAAGACCTCGATGTGGTTGGTTTGTAGACCGGCTTCCTGATCCGTCCAGTCACCATCAAAAAAAAAGCGGCCCCCAAATGGAGCCGCCTCTATTATCAATCAATCAACAATGATTCTTCAGAGCACCGACAGGTCGCGGATGAGCAGCCTGTGGCGATCATAGTATATTTTATTGCTTCCTTTCAGTTCATTCAAGACCGAGGAAACCGTCTGCCGCGAGGTGGTCGTGAGGTTGCCGATGTCTTGGTGGGTGAGGAAGGGGTGGAGCAGGGTTTCGTAGCCGATCTTGCGGCCTTGGCGCGAGGCAGTGTCTTTCAGAAACTCGATGATGCGGGTGCGGCTGTTCTTGAAGGTCAGCGCCTCCAGGCGCTTCTCTGCGGAACGCAGCTTTTGGGCAATCTGGGCAGTGACCTTGAAGCTGAATTCAGGATTGCTGCGCAAAATCTCACGGGCAGCGACAGCAGGCATCTCGATCAGGGTCACTCCTTCGTCCATGGCCACGGCGGTGTCTGTGCGCGTCCTTTCACCAAAGATCGCTGCCTCACCCAGCAATTCGCCCTCATGGACCAGGCTCTTCAGCACTTCCTTGTCGTCTTCGCCATTGGTCACGATCTTCACGCGGCCACGCTTCACAAAATAGATGCGGTCGCAGGTCACACCTTCTTTGTAGACGACTTCGTGTTTGTCCAACTCCAGAATGCTGGAATTCTGCCCGAGGATGCGCTGTTCAGTCTCGCTGAGCGTACCGAGGAAGTTGGCGAAAAACAATTCTTGTGACCCATTTTGCTTTTCCATGTTGTACTGCGTTTTACCCTAGTTGAAAAAATCCTGAACCAAGCTCTGCAATCTTCACTGCACGATTAATCGATTTAGATGAGCGACTACATGGATAATACAGGACAAGGAGGCCTATCCCCCAAGCGATTTTCACTTTTCCGATGATTTCTTTGAGATTTGCAAATGATAGGGGTGCTGGAATGGGGAAATGTCGTCTCTGAGGCACCAATGAGCAGAATTAGCAGAATTCACAGAATTTTCAGAATTGGGCTTTGGGGTGAATTTGGGGGTTCGTTGGGTTGGGGAATTTGGGTTGTTTTTTTCCTTGGGCCTTTTAGTGTGGCCAGATTTTATCGATTAGGGCTGCGCCTGCTTGCAATTCTGCTGGCTTGCCGACGTCTAGCCAGACGCCGTCGGTGTCCAGCCATCCCCGGATTTGCCCGGTGCTTGCCATGTCGAGGTAGCTGTCGATGATGGAAAACACGCCGGTTTGGCGCATTTGCCGCACAAATGCCGGGCTCACCACCTGCTGTCCACTGAAGGCATAGGCTTTTCCATCGGGGGGCAGATGGCCCTTGATTTCGCCACTGCGCCGGTTTTCCCAGCCGCAAAGGCGCATCGCCGCATCAAAGATGAGGTAGCGGTCGCTCGGTCGCTCCCGCATCACGAGCGTGGCGAGCGCCCCGCTGCGCACGTGCAGGTCCATGAGCGCGCAGGGATCCAAGTTGCTCAAGACATCGACGTTGCAGATGAAGATCGGGTCATCGCCACCCAAAAAAGGCAGGGCATGCAGCAAGCCGCCGCCCGTGTCGCGCAGCAGGTCGCGCTCGTCTGAAACGTGGATTTGCATCCCATAGTCCTGCCAGCGCAGGTGCTGCTCGACCATGTCTGCAAAATGGTGCACATTGACCGTGACTTCCTGGAATCCATAGGCTTGCAGGCGTCGCAATTGGATGTCGAGCAGCGGCGTGCCAGCCACCTCCACGAGTGCCTTGGGCCGGTCGTCGGTGAGCGGGCGCAGGCGCGTGCCGAGCCCCGCAGCCAAGATCATGGCGCGTTTGCGTCCAGTGGTGGGTGAGGTCAGTTTTTCCATTGCTTGATTTCCTGCTCGATGTGTTGCAAGTCTACGGTGAGGGCAAAGCGGCTGCCGAACTCCCTGGCAAGGCGGTCTGCGAAATAGACCGATCGGTGCTGTCCGCCGGTACAGCCAAAGCTCACCATGAGGTCCGTGAAGCCCCGGTCGAGGTAGCGCCTCACGGAGGCCTCCACCAGCGTGCTCGCCTCGGTATAGAAGTGGTGGGTCTCTGGCATGGCCTCGAGAAAATCCTTGACGGGCTTGTCACGGCCCGTGAGTGGCTTGTAGGCGTCGATGCGGCCAGGGTTGTGCACCGCACGGCAATCAAATACAAACCCGCCACCGTTGCCACTCGGGTCCTCGGGGATGCCCCGCTTGTAGGAGAAGCTGCGCACACGCAAGGTGAGCGGCTGCTGCGCCTCGGGCCTGCGGGCGAGCGCAAGCAAGGTCTCGGATGTCGTCACGGCCTGCAGCGCTTTCCAGAGCGTGGGGATTTGGATCGGCAGGGTCTCGGTGGCGAGGAAAAAGCGCAGGTTTTCCACGGCATAGGGGATGCTGTCAAGGAAATGTGGACGGCGCTCAAAAAAACCACGGAAGCCGTAGGAACCCAAGACTTGAAGCAGGCGGATGAGCACGTAGCCACGGTAATGTGCCTTGAAACGGGGTGCATCGATCGGCACATATCGGCTGGCGGATGCGATGTAGTGGTCGAGCAGGCTTTCGCGCAGGCCTTCGCTGAGGTCTGCCTTGGCCTGGTACAGGAGGGACGCGACGTCGTATTGCAGCGCTCCCCTTCGTCCGCCTTGGTAGTCGATGAAGTAGGGCTGCTCGTCGCGCACCATGATGTTGCGCGCCTGGAAGTCCCGAAACATGTAATGGCTGCAGTCGGTCTCCAGCAACCAATGGGCCAAGGTCTCAAAATCGTCTTCCAAGGCCTGCTCATCGTGCGGCACCTTGATCGCCCGCAGGAAGTAATATTTGAAATAGTTGAGGTCCCAACGGATCGATTGCAGGTCGAAGTCGGCGCGGGGAATGCAAAGCGAATAGTCCAGCCCTTGGCCGCCCACGATTTGCATCTTGGCGAGCTGCTCCAGCGATTGCCGATACAGCTGCACGACCGTCTCGGGGACGGTCGGCCCGCCATTGCGCCTGTGCTCCAGCACTTGGAGCAAGCTGTCGTCGCCGAGGTCTTCTTGAAGGTAGAAGGCGTGGCTGGCATCGACCGCAAAGATGCGCGGCACGGGTAGCCCACATTCCCCAAAATGCTTGGAAAAACTCAGGAAAGCCTCGTTTTCCGCAATGTCGTTGCTCTTGACGCCGATCGCATTTCCCCCGGGTCCGATCAGCCTGAAG
>JANMIM010000065.1:0-3320 GCA_031375795.1 Bacteroidota bacterium | reverse complement strand
GTTTCGCAACACCTCGTCCCAGCCGATTACCATTTTCAAGGACAAGACCGTTGCCGATCCCGACGTGACCGTCACTTTCAAGGACGATGTCTTGCAGCCGGGTCAGCAGTCGGCCGTGAAGGTGAAACTCAGCGGCAAGTTGATGAAGCAAGGCGGGCAAGTCGACGGTTACATCGCCAAGAACATCGCATTTTTCACCGATGAGCCGACCTTGGGCAAAAAGGAACTCACCATCAACGGCAATTACAAGCGTGTGTTTTCAGAGGAGGAGAAGTCCAAGTCCCCTGAAATCACATTTGAGAACGTGAGTGTCGAGGGCGGCAAGATCATCGAAGGCGAGAACTACATCTACGACTTCAAGTTCACGAACACCGGCAAGGCGCCGCTCACGATCATCTCAGCCAAGGCGAGCTGTGGATGCACGGCCATCAAGCCGATCACCGAGAGCATCGCACCCGGCGAGTCGGGTGCCATCACCGCGACCTTCAATTCCAAGGGCCGCGTGGGCATGCAGAGCAAGAGCATCACCGTTACCTCCAACGACATCATCAACCCGGTGATCGGCCTCCGATTTACCGTTGAGGTCGTGAAAGATCCGTTTCACGCAGATGGCGTCGTGGAGCAGCAATAAATTGCCTACCTTTGCCCAGCAATGAAAGAAGTCATCTCAACTGGATGATGGCTTTTTGCAACTCCTTGCGAGGGCTTGCGTATACTGTCACGAAGCCAGGGTCTAGCACCCTGGAGGTTCTTTGAAAGGCGAAAATGTAAATTTTTGTCTCACCAAAGCTCCAATTTGGGGGTGAATGGAATCGACGGGTTGATCTGAGGTGAGTAAGCATGCAGCGCGTTGTGGAAGTAGCGCTCAAAAGCGAATCCTCGAACAATATTTGGCAACACACAGTTCGCTCTCGCAGCCTAATTAGATTAGATCTGCTTGACGTCCCTCGGCTTGGCATGCCTGTCAGCTAGGTCTATGGGGCGCTATCAAAAAGACAGGATCGGGACGCCTTGCCCTTAAGCGTCCCTAAGAGTTAAGGGATCCATCCTCGGTCGACGCCCTGCCAATCGGGTAGGCTGGGGAAAAATCAAAGATTAGGCTAAGCATGTAGAAAGCTCATTGATGCCTTCTCCGGACCCGGGTTCAACTCCCGGCACCTCCACCGGTCGTGTGCGTCGCATCGTTGCTGCGCACCGCAAATGGCCAGCAAATTCAGGACGATCCTGAAGATTGCTGGCCATTTTTTTTGCCCCTCCCAGGGCGTCCAGCCCGTTGATCCTGACTCCTTGCACGGCCGATCACGCTTGAGTTGCCTTCTGAATTTTCATTTTTTGCCTACCGACCGTTGGAAATTTCCAGCAAACCAGCTATATTTTCCTTTTTAGAATCACAAATCAGTTGTGCGCCACTTGAACCACAACCGCGAAGGTTAGGTATGAGAATGATTTCGACCCGTTTGGCATTTTTGCTTTGCTGTTTCTTGTCGCTTGTCCTACCCATGGGCGTGCAGGGGCAGTGTACCTTGGCGGCGACGGCTGCAGTGACCGACGAGACGTGTGCTGGATTTTTTGATGGCGCAATCGACCTCACGGTGACCGGGGCAAGTGGCGTGGCCACATTCAGTTGGAGTACAGGCGATTTCACCGAAGACCTCGTTTCCATCAGTTCGGGAACCTTCATCGTGACCGTGACAGATCAGGGAGGTTGTACGTTCATCGATTCCTTTGTGGTTTCCGTCGCACACGCCATCACGGTCGACCTCGGGCCCGACACCACATTGTGTGTCATTTCCAATTACGTCTTGTCGCCCAATGCACCTGGGGCCACCTTCTATTTTTGGCAAGACAATTCCCAAGCATCCACCTACCTGGCAAATGGGCCCGGGAGCTTCAATGTTTTCGTGCAAAATTCATTTGGTTGCTACGCCAGCGATACGATCACCCTGAGCCAATACCCATTGCCTGGCATTTCGCTCGCCTCCACCCAGCCGGGATGCGGCGCCACGTTGGGCGCCCTGAACCTCACGCCTACCGGGGGAACCTTGCCCTACGTGTACAATTGGTCCACGGGCAGCACCAATCAAGATTTGGCAAATCTGGCTCCGGGCACCTATTACGTAAGCATGACCGACGGCAACGACTGCGAGGTCATCTCAAACGGCATGATCCTGCCGCCGAGCGACCTGAGCAGGTTTTCAGTCGACTCCACCTTGGCATGTAGCACGGATTCGATCAGGTTCTTCTCGCATACCTATGGATTTCTGGTCGATGGGGTCAATGATTATTTTGAACTTCCCGACAACCCCGTCGTGCACCCAGTGGGCGAGTTTTCATTGGAGGTCTGGGCCAAGCCCAGCGGCACCATCGGGGCCCCGCAAGTGATCGTCGAGAAGCGCATCGTGTCCAATGATGGTGTCTCGGTCACCTATGACCCGATCACACGTCACGTCATTGCAAGGGTGCAAAACGGCCCTTATTTTGTCGCGATCGCCTCCGACACGACCCTGAACCTTGGGGAATGGTCACAAATCTCCCTGGTCGTGGACAGCGTCTACACCAGCCTCTACATCGATGGCCTGCTCGATCAGCGGGTCGCATACGTGCACGGCGCCAGCGCTGTGCCTGCCACTTCATGGTTCGTGGGTGGGGCACCCAACCGCGTGCGTTTCAAGGGTACCATCGACGAGGTGAGGCTATGGAACGTGCCATTGACCGCCGACCAAGTCATGGAATTTGGACGAAGGACGATCCCCGACGGTCACCCGGCCCTGTCGATGTACTTCAACTTCGACCAAGCGCCCGGTAGCTCCACAGCGATGGACCGCTCTCCCAACAACATGCTGGGCCATTTTGTCAATGCAGATACGCAAGCCGTGTGGGTCTCCTCCAATCCATTGGCGCTCGGTTTCCTTTGGTCATTTGGCGATGCCACCGTCAACAATAGCCAGACGCCGATCCACAATTACCAAGACAACATCTGGATCAATGCCAATGTGACCTTGACCGTGACCTCGACCGGCGGATGCCAGTCGGTCGATAGCTTGGTGCTGCCGGTGCACACGCCTGCAAACCCATTCATCAGGCAATCCTTCGACGGCCCTTATTGCATCGGCGATAGCCTGATCCTATCGGTCGCCAGCAATTATGTGAGTTACCAGTGGATGCCCGGGGGGACCAACGACAGTCTGCTGGTCGTCGGCTCCGGCAACTACGGCATCACCGCCGACGACGGCAATGGCTGCATTCACACCGACAGCTTGGAACTGCGTTTCAACCTCAATACGGTTCCCAATCCCGTGATCAGCCCCAGCGGCACGAGC
>JANMIM010000037.1:0-2557 GCA_031375795.1 Bacteroidota bacterium | reverse complement strand
CATGCACCCGATAGCTGATCATTGCCCATGTTTTCGACGACAACATAGTAGCTAATGAACGAGGTGTTGGGGTAATAAACGGTGTCTGCTGGCAAGCTGTGCACAGATGTGATCACAAGCTTGGGTTGTGCAAAGCCACGTATCGGCCCCAAAACGGACAAGAGCAAGCAAAACGATAGAAATAAATTCCTTATCATCAGGTTCATATTTTTCCTAGGCTCTAAGATAGCCAATTTTCGGGAAAATAATTGTACTTTTGGCTGATTTCTTACGCGTCCACCAAACATCTGGGTAGCAAATGGATATTTTGAATCGGATTGTCGGCTTGATGAACAAGGAGGAGGTGCGCCACTTCAAGCTCTTTGCAGGCCGGTCACAGTCCGATGAGAACCGCAAGGACCTCTTCCTATTTGACTACATCCGCAAGGCGGGCGACAACTATGTCGAAGACACCGTTTTTGCCCAGTTGTACCAGGGAGAAGACAAGAATTCTTTTTACCGCCTCAAGAACCGCCTGCTGCAGGAGCTCAACAAGAGCCTGAACTTGCAGCACATGCAAGACGACGAGGTCGTCTATTTGTTTCACCTGCTCTCCTTGGCGCGCTTTTTTCATCACCGGCAGAAATACAAGGTCGCGCTGCACTACCTGCGCAAGGCCGAGAAAAAGGCCATCAAGCTCAACCACTACGAAATCCTGGACCTACTCTACAGCGAAATGATCAAGTTGTCGCAGGAGATCGTGTTCATCAACCCCGAGGAATACATCCAACACCGCAAGGAAAACCGCGAAAAATTACAGGCCCTCCGCGAAATCGACGACATCCTCGCTGCGGTCGTGCATCGGGTCAGGGTCTCCCAAAACCTCTCCCCGACCAAGAACCCACTCTTTGACCTGCTGGAAAAGACGGTCAACGAATACACTGAAAACTCCAAGCTCAAGGACGACCCCAAGCTCAGGTTTACCATCTACCACGCTGTGAGCCGCATCTTGCTCACCAAAAAGGACTACGAGACGCTCGAGTCCTACCTGCTCAAGACCTTTGAGGAGTTTTCAAATGAAGGCCTTTTCACCAAGGCCAACCACGATAGCAAGCTCCAAATGCTCGTGTACCTCGTGAACACACTCTGCCAAAACCGCAAATTTGCGCAGTCGCTCGAATATACCGAGCTACTGCGCCATGGCTTGGAGGAGCATCACCGCATGCTCTACCTCAAGTACCTGACCTATTATTACAACTCGCTCATCATCAATTATTTTTCGCTGGACATGAACCGGGCCTTGCTCATCTTGGAGGAGGTTGTGAACAACCGCACCTACAAGGAAAACCCGTTCAACGAGTTCATCATGATGGTGAATCTGGCGATTTGTTACTTCAGCATCCCCAAACGCAACATCCCCAAGGCGCTCAAGGCCCTGATACAAGCCTTCATTCACGACGGTTACCAGGCTGCAAGCCCCGAGTTCAAGCTCAAGATTGCTATCTTTGAACTGTCGTTGCGTCAGGAGTCGGGAGATTTTGAGGTCACCGAGCGCCGCATCGAGGAGGTGAAAAAGGATTACAAGGAGATCTTGGAAAAGCCGAGCATGAGCACCGAAAACAGCCTCCTCAGCATCATCTCAGACATGAACGAGTCGATCGAGATCAGGGCAGACAAGCTCTTGAAGGAAAAAATCAAACAATTTATCAGCTCCACACCCAAGCAGGAGCTCGAGGGATTCTTTTTCATCGACTACCACGAATGGCTTAGCCTCAAGATCGGATTGCCGATCAGCAGCTCAAAATGAGCTTGGGTGCGTAAGAAACATGACTTCATTGAAGGATAATATTTGGTTTTCTGGAATTCAATGGCGTTAGCACAAACAGCAGCTAGGTAAGATTTTCCGAAATTGGATTTCTGTTCCTGGGGGAATCACGCCATCTTTGAATCATCAGAGAAAAAGAGTCTTCTCCTATTGAATTACGATATCAAGATTTAATCCAAGTGGTCGGGGTTATTGAAAGCAGAGGTCCTCTTAGGGCCTCTGTTCCGTTTCAGGGATTGCTGCCATGCGCAGATGTCATCCGAGCCGATACAGCCTTGCCCGAATCATCGTTCCAAAAAACATACGTTCCCGCTCGACCTCCAGCCCATTGACGGCAAAACCTTGGTCGAAATCGGGCAAATCACGGGCCTCGATGTGGCAAAACCAACGAAAGAACCGGTACATCGCCCAAATCAAGGCGCTGGAAATCGGCCCCATTCCCCCGCCAGCCACCTTGAAAAAATCACTGAAATACCACAATCCCTGCGGATGCAAGCCTTTTTTCAGCTGCGAGATCAATTCGTTGAGGGCAGGCTGTGCGTACATGTCGAGCAGGCAGTGCGTGATGACGACGTCAAATTTCCCCTCCTGCCCCATGGTGGCCTCCTCTGCCCTGCCGAGCACAAAAGCAACCTTGGACGATTGGGCCGGCAACCGCCTGCGGATGCGGTCGTGGGAATGCTGCAACATCTTGGGAGACAGTTCCACATACACGACCTCGCGGGGCTGCGCCTCACGCAACAAGGCTTCGAG
>JANMIM010001359.1:0-4203 GCA_031375795.1 Bacteroidota bacterium | reverse complement strand
CGATTGCAGGAAACAGGGGCTCATGCGCAGGCGGTCGGGATGCGAGGCCATGATGAAATTGCTCAGGCTGTCTTCGTAGCGGGGGATGAAAATATTGATGTAGTCGCTCAGCTTCATGCCCGGCCTGAAATCCATGAAGGTCTTGCCCTCGACCGGCACGGCGGTGCCTTGCAGGTGGCAGCGCTGGCAAATGTCAAATTGCCGCTCGACCGCCAATTTCCCGGGATGCACGATCGTGTAGTCGATGCCGTCGATGAGGTGGGCTTGGCTGCCCGATTCCTTTTCCTGGATGTGGACCGAGCCCGGGCCATGGCAGCGCTCGCAGTCCACGCCATCGGGCACCTTGACAAATCGGTTGTCGGATCCTGCCTCAAATTCGGGCATCGCATTGTGGCAGGTCATGCACTCAAGCTCGATGGAGCGCGCAAACCGGGAATTGTGGCCATTCTCAAAGCCCGGTGGCAGGTCCCATTTGCCATCCTGTGCATACCACGTGAGCGGTGCTTGGTAGAGGTAGCCATTCTCGTCGATGATGTGCGAGTTGGTGTGTTGGCCGGAGCCGACGATGTAGGCGATTTTCTCGGTGCGCAGGTGTACCGTGTCGCGGCCCGCAAGGCGAAATTCCTTGAGGTACATGTCCTCGCCGATGTGGTAGGGCAGGTAATACAAGTTGGAGAATTTGTCATAGACGGGCTTCACATTGTCCAGTTGTGCGACGCTCAAGCTCGCCTTGGCGGGCTTGAAGGAGCGGCCCATCTCGGAGTGGACAAATGTATCGTATTTGTCTTGGTGGCAGGATTTGCAGGCCTCCTTGCCGACGTAGCGTGCGTCGGCGGCGTGGTTCAGGTATTCCTTTTTGGGTGTGGGGCTGGGGGGAATGGAGGGTTTGGGGTCTGATGAGCAGGATAACAAAATGAAAGACAGCGTGCCTAGACACGACCAGCGCAGCATGGCCGACCGAACCGCCCACCCACTTGCGCGATTGTCCCTGTTCCCAGCGTGTCGATTGCCCGATGCCATCATTCCCCCCGCTTCTCCCGCGACGATTTGTACAACCTCGCCGCGATAAACAACACGATTCCCAAGCCCACCAATCCGCCAAAGACCGCCAGAAAATCACTCAGATTCTTGTACACGGCCAATGTCACAATTCCAAACAGGAGTAGGGTAGGGGCCTCGTTGAGCAAGCGGAAATGAAAGGGCTTGAGTGTGCATTTATCCTCCTGCAAGTCCTTCATCAACTCTCCGCAATACACATGGTAGATCACGAGCAGCAAGACCATGCCGAGCTTCACATACAACCACAGGTCGAGCACGGCAGGATTGGCGACGATCATGAGTGTGCCAAACACAACGGTGAGCACCATGCCGGGCCAGGTGATGATGTAGTAGAGCCGCCGCTCCATGAGCGCATATTGTTCTTGGAGGGCCTCCTTGATCGGGCTAGGCTTGGATTCGGCCTCGCGGTGGTAGACAAACAGCCGCACGAGGTAAAACAATCCTGCAAACCATGTGACCATGAAGATGAGGTGCAGGGCTTTGAAAAGCAGGATCGGCATAGGTACTCAACTCAAACTGTAGCGCTTCCTCACGACCCATTCCACCGCCAGCAAGCCCAGCAACACGAAAAAGATCCACCTGAATTCCTGAAAACCCAGACGCTTCACGGTCACGTTGGAGACGGGTTTGAGGCTGTTGAGGGCCAGGATTTCGTCGGCGAGCTTGCTCAGGTCGCGGCTCATGTGAAAACTGCCCTGGGTGCGCAAGGCGATCTGCTCCAGCAGCCCCTTGTCGGCTGTGAGGTTCAGGTGCTCGATGTTGCTGCGGCCGATGGAGAATTCGCCGCGGTCGGTGCCGACCTTGGCTTCATTTTTGGTGCCGACCGCCTCGTAGGAATAGGCCCCCTCCTCCAAGTTGTTCATTTCGAGGAAGTAACGCGCATTGCCGGTCTCGTTCAAGTACAGGTCGTCGGTCTTGCCGTCGGGGTATTTGAGCTTGAGCTTGATGTCCACGCCACTCAGCGGACGGTAGGAATCGTCGTAGGCCTCGCCCTTGAACAAGACAGGCTCATTGCCCGTGAACAATTGCTTGGAGGGCGCCACCTTGAAGCGGCGCTTGTCTTCGCGCACGATCAGCCACTGGATGTTGTTGTAAAGCCATGTGTCAAAGGCATCAAACGACTCTGTCTCCACCTCTGCCTGTGCCCGCATCCGCCACACATTCTCCCCGATAAAGACCATGTTTTTGCGTTCGAGATGGTTTTGCAGGCCATAGATCGGGTAGTCCAATGCGATGCCTTTGATGCGCGCCGTCGCAAAGACCTTGGTGTCACCGCCGGCTTTCCACTCGCTTTGGTTGCGGTACAAGGGCGGGGAATTGTTCATCATCCTGATCCAATTGTCGTCAAAGGTATAGGTCGAGTGGTTGCGGTACTCTTCCTTGAACATGATGATCGCCTCCTCGACATTGCTCTGCAAAGTGCTGGGCGTGATGCCGAGACGGTCCCCGAGTCCGGTCTTGAGCGTGGGCAGATTCGTGCTTTGCCCCACAAACACCATCAACGGTGCCTTGCGGCCATCGACCTCGTTTTTGATCTTCTCCAGCATCGCCGCATCTGCCGCCCCTAGCGGGAAGTTGTGAAGGATGAACAGGTCAAAATCGGCAAGGTTGTAGGCACTCGGCTCCTCGTAATAGGCGGTCGGCGTCTTGTGGATGAATTCCTTGGTTTCGTAGCGGTCGTCGCGCACGAGCGCATTGCGCAATGCGCCGAGGTCTGGGTGCGGGTAGCCGCCAAAGATGGCAATCTTGACCTTGGTTTCGAGCACATTGATGAAGATCGCCTTGCTGTTGTTGCGCGTGGTCAATTCGCCAGGCAATGGGTCGACGGTGATCGTGTATTGCATGATGCCCGTCTGTCCAGGCTTTACCATGAAGTCGGCGTCGACGATGTTGCGTTCGCGGCTCAGGCTCACCGTCTGTGTGCCGAGCACCTTGCCACTGCCAAAAATGCTCACCTTCACGGTCGCCGCATCGTAGCCGGTGCTCATGACCTTGACCTTGATCGGTGTCTCGTTGTCGAGGTAGGCGATCTGGTTGTACAGGACCTCGCCGATGCGGATGTCTTTTTGAGGTGTCGTGTCGCCGAGCAGCACGGTGTACACGGGCTGCTGGAAATTGTCGAGGGTGTAGAGCGGATTCATCCCCGAGGTGGAGATGCCGTCGGTCAGTAGCACGACGGCGCCCAGGTTCTGGTTGCTGTACAGCTTGGCCGCTGCGCTCAGGGCATTGGAGATATTGGTTCCCTCCCCGCGATAGGTCAATGAATCGGGATGTGCGTCGCCGCCGAGCTCACTGGAGAATGCAAAGAAATGCGTCTTGACCTTGTCGGTGTTCAGCTTGTCCATGAAGGCCTTGAGCTGCACGGGGTACTCGGTGCGCAAGTAGGTGGAGTCGCGGTTGATGAGGATGCTCTCGCTGTCGTCGTGCAAGACGGCGATCACCGGCGGGGTCAGTTGCTTGTTGCGGGTCTCCAATTTGGGTTCCAGCAACATCAAGGCCGCCACCAACATCACCAAATACCGAAAAAATCCCAAGGGAAGCGCCGCGCCCACGGGCAAGATGCCGGCGCGGGATTGGTAAATGAAAAAGGACACCGTCGCGGCACCCATGGAAAACAGCATCACGAGCGCCGTGGAGACGCCTTCGGAATAGCCAAATTGCAGGCCCGATCGTGTCGCCACGGTCGCGATGAGCATGCCCGCCACCAGTGCCAGCAGCAAGACGAGACCCAAATTGTATGGAAAGCGGAGCGAACGCATTGGCCAATGTTACTACGAAATTTCCAGAAGTGGCGAAATAGTTAGCAGTTAGGCAGGGAGTAGGTAGAAGGGAGTAGATATTGCCAGCAAAGACCTTCTCCCTGCTACCTGCTACCTTCTACCTATCACCCACAACCCCTATGCTACACATACATCCCACCATTCACATGGATCGTCTGCCCCGTGATGTAGGTGCTCTTGTCGCTCGCGAGGAAGACGCAGAGGTCGGCGATGTCCTGGACGGTGCCGGCACGTTGGAGGGGAATGCTGTCGAGCCAGCGCTTGAGGTCAGCTTCGGGGAGGTGATGGGTCATCTCGGTGGTGATGAAGCCTGGGGCGACCGCGTTTGCACGGATGTTGCGTGAGCCGAGCTCCTTGGCGGTGC
>JANMIM010000021.1:0-2705 GCA_031375795.1 Bacteroidota bacterium | reverse complement strand
CTTGCCGATTGCAGTCCAGCGGCAAGTTTTTGCAGACTATGAGGCAATTTTGGCAATAATCTAGCGAAAGATTAGAGGTCTTTTGAGCAATGCGGATATTCATCACAAAGCATTATCAATCAATTGATTATGTCGTATTTGCCAGACATAATCAGCATTAACATCCAAATTATTGGAGAAAAGAAGATTGATGGTTGGGATAGCTGCTGCTACTTTTGACTCAGGTTAAACACCTAAATAGCTTTACGGGTAAATATAGCGCGTTCTTTACATGAAATCAGACAGGCTGAATGCTTCTCATTCAGCCTGTTTTTTTTGTCCCAGCTTAGGCCTGGGGGATGTCTCGTGTGAATGCCCACACATCGGTGCTCGAAAGGCCTGCATTGTACCGATAACCCAGCAGATCAAATTGTTTGATGTCCTCGATCTCGTTGATGCGGTTGCTGATGATCCATGCGCCCATCTTGCCGCGTGCCTTCTTGGCCCAGAAACTCACGACTTTGTAATCCTTTCCCTTCAGATCCAAAAACCTCGGCGTCACGTAGCGCGCCTTGAGCAGGTCGGTATCGACAGCCCCAAAATACTCTTCAGAAGCCAGGTTGAGCAAGACCGGGCTGCCTGAGTCGGCAATCGCCGCCGACAAGGGAGCGGCAAGGCGGTCTGCCCAGAACGCATAAAGGTCCTTGCTGCGGCCCACCTTCAATTTCGTCCCCATCTCCAGCCGGTAAGGCTGTATGAGGTCCAGCGGACGCAAAAGCCCATACAAGCCAGAGAGAATGCGCAGGTGGCCTTGGGCAAATTCAAAATCAGACTCGGTGAATTGCGTTGCTTCCAAACCTTGGTACACGTCGCCGTCAAACGCCAAGATCGCCTGCTTCACGCGGCTGCCGCCCCTGCCCGGTTCAAATTGTTGGTACCGCAGCAGGTTGAGCTCCGACAAATCCGCCGAGATGTCCATGAGGTTCATGAGCTTACGCTTGGAGAGCCGCCTGAGCTTGTCGATGAGCAACGCTGCCTCGTCGAGGAAATCGGGGCTGGTAGCGATCGACGTGCAGGCCTTGGTTTCAAAGTCCAGCGTCTTGGCAGGGGAAATCACAGTGATCATAGAAGCGCGTTTCCGCAAAAATAGGCTCAAAGTTCCAAGCGGCAAGCCTTTTTGCCAACAAAGCAATGCGTGGCGGCCTACGGTGGCCGCTCCCTTGCGGCACCATTCATGGCTGTAAACACAAACAGCCCCGGGCGGGGCTGTTTGGCTACGAGTCTCTAAAAACTGATCAACGTTCGGAATGTATGATTTTCTTGATCATTTTGCCTTTTGCGGTCTGGATCATGAGGATGTAAACGCCGTCCACCATGGGGCCGGGTGTGAGCCGCACTGGCGCGGCGCCTCTTGAATCCACCGATGTACCATAGACGATGCGCCCCTCGATGTCGACGATGTGCACGGTGAAGCTTCCATACACGGTGACATTGGGTGTGAGCGTCAAATATTCGTTGAAGGGGTTGGGTCCGACGGTGAAGAGGTCGCGCTGCACGGTGCCTGCCACGCTGATCACCAGGCTCACGTTGACGGAGGTCGTCGCGGTGCAACCCTGGCTGTCGGTGACCGTGACCATGTAGGTGCCGGCTGCAAGGTTGCTGATCGTGGCGGTCGAGCCGCCATTGCTCCATAGATAGGTGTATCCGCCGTTGCCGCCTGCGGGCGTCACGGTGGCGGAACCATCGAGGCCGGCCATCTCGGGCGTGTTGCTGGCCGAAAGCGTGAGTGGCAAAGGCTCCTCCAAGGTCACCACCTGTGTCAGGTCGCAATTGTCGGCGGATGTGACGGTGACGGTGTAGGTGCCGGCGCCCAATCCTGTGATGTCTTGGGTGCTGGCCCCGTTGCTCCATTGGTAGGTGAATGGCGCCATGCCACTGGCCACCGTGAGGTCGATGGCACCGTTCTGGTCGCCGCTGCAAGCGGGGTTGGTTGCGACGGTCGAGCCGGTGGGCCCGCCGATGTTGGATACGCCCACGGTACCGATGGCTTGGCAGCCGTTGTCGTCGGTCACCGTCACGGTGTAGGAACCGGCAGCCAAGCCCGTGGCCGTGGCGGTCGAGCTTCCATCGGACCAAAGGTAAAAATACCCCCCTACGCCGCCGGTGGCCTGCAAGGTGGCGGAACCGTTGCTCGTGCCGCAGGCTGCAGGCTGGGTCGTGAAGGTCATCGCGACGGGAGATGGCTCGGTCACGAGGTAGGTGCCGACCGAGGAACAACCATTGGCATCGGTCACTGTGACGCTGTAGGTGCCTGCGGCAAGCCCGCTGGGATCCTGAATCGTGTCGCCGTTGCTCCAGAGATAGGCAAATCCGCCTGCCCCGACCACGGTGAGGTTGATCTGGCCATCGTCACTGCCTGCGCAGGCGGTGGAGGTGGGCAATCCAGACAAGGTCGGCAAGTCGTGGACCTGGATAAAATTGGTGAGGACGATGGTGTCGCTGGCTGTGACATTGCCCGTGATCAAGGTCACGTCATAGGAGCCTGCAGTGGCGTACACGACGGTGGGGTTGGCGTCGGTACTGCTGGAAGGGCTGCCTCCCGGAAACAGCCATGAATGCGTGGTGGGGTTGTTGGTACTCAGGTCACTGAAGGTGATTGACGCGCCTACGCAGGAACTGGTATCGCTCGCGCCGATCGCTGCCACCGGAGGCGGCGGCGGCACGGC
>JANMIM010001459.1:0-10077 GCA_031375795.1 Bacteroidota bacterium | reverse complement strand
ACATTGAGCACTTGGCCGGGCGTCACCTGAAATTTGCCGCGCATCCGTGCACCGAGACCGCCTTGCGGGAAGGGAGCCTGGCCGGTGACTGCGCCACCCTGGGCGCCCAGCACTCGATTGTGAGCGAATCCACGCATGCTGGAACTGTAAATGTCTGCAAGGCACCGGTATAGCTGAGCGTTACCGTGCCGGGGACCGCGACGCCGCCCGTCGTGAGTGTGATGGTATCCATGGCGGTACAGCCGATCGCATCGGTGACCATGAGCATATAGGTCGTCGCGGAACTGATCGTCGCCGCTGGATTGGCGACGGTGGTGCTGCTGAGCGTAGCACCTGGGCTCCAAAGGTAGGTGTAGGGTGCCACACCGTTGCTTGCCGTCGGGCTGCCGCCAATCTGCGTCGCCGAGCCCGTGCAAGTCTGACGATCCGCTCCCGCATCGATGCTCAAGTTGGAGCGCAAGATGTGGGTCGTGTCGGAATAGAACGGATTGCAGGTGCCGTTTGTCACTACGGCGCGGTACCAGGTCTCGACGGTCGGATAGTCGACCAGCGAGGCGCTGTTGGCCCCCGCGATCGAGGTCCAAGTGGCACCGGCATCGGTGGAACTCTGCCACTGGATCGCGCCAGATTGGCCAGAGAGGTTGAGCGTGAGGCTGTCGCCGTTGCAGAGCGCGGTCTGAGCACTGAGCGGATTGCCCGCCCAAACCAACATTGCCCCAAGAATTGCGACCATCCATCGTGTGGACGCCGCAGCGAGTAGTTTTAGTTTCATTTCAAAAGCTGATTGGAATTATTCTCCTAGTGACAAGGTAGGAAATATTTGGATGCGATGCGCTGATGGGGTAAAAAAAGCGAATTCAGAAATTACTGGCTATTGGAAATCCCGCTTGGTGGGGTGAGCAACTGCACGCCGTTCCGCCCAGTTCAGGTTCGTCGCCAATTCGAGGTTGCAAAATTCTAGGTGGATCACGCGCCGCCGCCCACCTGTCTGTGCGCGGCGGCTCGCATGCAACGTGAGCGGACGCATGAGCATGACGCCACCTGCGGGCACCGCGCAGGTGACCTCGCGCGCTGCCGCCCAGGGCTGCGCCTCCTTGCGGATGATGCCTTCCAAATGCGAACCCTCGACGACACGGAGCGCGCCATTGCTTGCATCGGTGTCGTCGAGGTGGATGCGCAGCGTGAGGGTATTTTGCAGGATGTCGAGCGGGGGCACCACGCCGACAATGCCTTGTTTGTGCGTCCATTGGCTGTAGCCGGGGCTGTCATGACGCGCCGCGACAGAGATGCTGATGTCTTGGTGCCAAGCGACAAACCAATTCGAACCGGGCGGCTTGTCGAAGTAGATGCTCTTGGTCAGGAAAGATTGCGGCTCGGCGAATGCAGCGATCACTTCCAGCAGATTGGGCGTAAAAATCAGCGGCGACAGCGCGGGAATCTCCTCCAGCACGCGACGGATGGCGTGCAATTCGGTGGATGACGTGGGCTGCGTGGATGCATGGGCGTCCATGCAAGAGGTGATCGCCGCGATTTCCAAGCTGGAAAATATTGCGGGCAGGGTGCAGTGGCCTTTGACGGGGAAATCATTTGTATTCATTAGCTCAGATTTTTCAATACGAATGCTCCCAATAAAACCAATCATGATCTTCCCTCAATAAACTACGGAGCTGATGGTAAAATTGCTGAAAAACGTATCGATATTCAGCAGCTTGCCAACCCGTTTCACCAAAATATTCCTTCACCGTCGGCAACAAAGCCTGATTGAATTCCACATCCCAATGTTCCCAGACAAAGCCTTCATTGGACTGTTGCTCGACGAAGGCGATAGCAGTTGTCACCCTATCTATGATGGCATCATTGGTGGCCTTGTCTGCAATAAAGCATCCATTTCTGTAGGGTACAATTGGGTTGGGAGACAAGTGTGAAAACCGGTTCAGGTACCATAAAGTGATCTTATTCAGCCCAAAGTTAGTATCCTTGTTCTGCATCCAAGCAAATTCGCCGAATTCATGGATGCCTAGGATGTCATACGCCTCGGTCCAATTCCGATGGATATGAGGAGCAAGCGCATCGTGCAAATTGTACCAAGTTTGCAACCGATCCTCACGCTGAAACAATGTCGCGTACCCTGTGCATTGGTCCAGCGTGAAACCATATTTCAGGAGAAGGTAAAAGCAAGCCTCCTCAAATTTTGCGGCCTTGATGCCGTAGATGGTGAAACTCCAAGACATAATATTAGGATGGATCTTGTGGTGGTTCCTCCCATGGAATGGCATCCAGCTTGAGCAGGTACAGCCCGCCGCCACGCACAATGAGAAATTCTCTGGTTGCGTCCAAATACAAATTCATGACATGCTTGCTCAAATCCAAGGTCGCGACCCCCACGATTTTGGGGATTTGGGCATCGATGCGCAAGAGTTGCTTGCCCTTCCCGACGAGGAGGGTGTTTTCGTCCAGGTAAATTGCAAAGCTCATGCCATAGGGTGAAGGATATTGTGCGAGCGGCAATTGCCAGCACTGCTCGACCTTGCCCTGCGTGAAACGATAGACCACCACGGTATCCTCATAAGTCACCACAAACCCATTTTCACTGAATGCAAGCTCAAACGAAGCCCCCAACCCACTGAAGTAAAAGGTCTCAATATGTGTGAGCTCCTGCGCTGCGCTGAAATGGTAAAGCGCATGAAACGCCTCGTTGTCACTGCTCAAGATCGAAACCAAGGATTCATCGATATTCGCACACAGCTCCATCGCGTAGTCTTGCAAGTGGCTGCTCCCAATGATTTCAAAAGCCTCGCTGAGCAGGTGGATTTTTGGTTCCCCACCATGCGCCATGTACAAGCTCCGTCCCGGAAAGTAGTGAATGTTCTCGAAATCCAAACCCTCCGCCAGCGGAATGGATCGTTTCAATTGCAAAGTCATTCCATCCAAAATCAGCAAGCCTTCGTCTGCCGTGGGCAGTACGATGTCACCATTACGGTCCAAGGCAAACCTGCGCACGTTGCAGACGTTTACGTGTACAGCACATGTGACCGCCCATCGCCCATCGCGGATTTCGATGCGTGCAAGCCGTTCGCCATAGCCCCACACAATCACCGCATTTCCCCCGAGGGCAGAGGGCATTGCAAAGGTAACATGCCCAAAATGTATCTCGGAAGTCTTGATATCCCTCACCGTACGCGCCACATGGCCAGGATATTCGCTCCGGATATGCGCCTCCATCTGCGCACGCCCTCCGGATTTTCCAAAATAATATGGATCCACACGCATCAAATCTTGCTTCCAGGGAACTCCATGCGCGTAAGCAAAATCAAACTCGGCAGGCAGTATTCCCCATGCAAATCGATGCAAAAGATTGCGCCCATGATCGTCGCAGCCATCCAAGACACAACCATGGTCCAAATAAACTTTCATGGCATCGATGGAGGAACAATGCAGATATTGCGGCGATTGCGGGGTCAGGGCTACGCCTCGGTCCATGAGCAAGGCAATGATCTCCGGTACGTCAGCCCGGGTTGCATATTCCAGCGCCTGCGGTTGCAAAAGCGCACCATGATCCAATAGGTAGGTGGCAACAGCCAAGGATTTAGCCCAATTCAGGGGAAATGGCCAGGAACTTGTGCGGGAGGCATTCACATCGGCACCATTTTGCACCAGGTATTGCACCATCTCCAAGTTGTCGCAAATCACCGCAACATGCAACGGGGTATCGTCCATCCATCCTTTGAGATGAATCTCACTGCGGTGCCAAAACAAGTGACGCTTGGCTGCGGCATTGTCATACGCCTTGATCAGCTCGAAGAGCTTTGGTTTTTGGCGGCAATCTTGTTGGAAGATGTTCATGGTAGGTAGATGCAGGGGCAAGGTCCTATTTTTTCCTGCTGCGCAGCTGTTCCTCCCTCATTTTGACCAGATCGAATGGCGCGCAATCACGGATCAGCTCCGCCACAACCGCGACCGGCAATTCGGCTTCGGTCTCAAAGTTGATGCAACCTTTTTGGAACTTCGCGGCCGGCAGTAGCGCTTGGTACTTTGCGTGCAGCGCCGGATTCATATAGATCGGCATGAGGTGCAAAGACATGTATTTTGCCACGCTGGAAAGCGCGTATTTCATGGTGCCCTTGCATTTGTACACGATCATTTCCTTTCCCATCATCCCCTCCACGACGGGCGATACCGAGGCATCATTGGCTAGGATCGCTTCGTGCAGCTTGCTAAGCAAAGGCTGCCGCTCGGCGGCATGCTGCGCAATGAATTCATGTGGCTCTGGCATTTCTTTTTTTGTGAAAGATAGGAATCTTCTGGGATTTTTTGCGCGCATTATCCATCTGGCCAAGTGTGAGTACAAGGCCTCTGGCCGAAGGACGATCGAACATTTGCCTCTGGCAAACGGATACAAACTGCGTTTGCCGGAGGCAAATGGTCAGCAGTGTTTACGCACATGGCCCTCGGTGGGTCGGGCCCATTTCGGGTTCATACACGCGGGCCCTGCCGGCGGTGCAAAGTTGGAGTTTGTACCAAGAGTGGACTCAGGCTGGAATGTGATTGCATTTTGAATGCAATCTGTGAGGAATCCATGTGCAGTGAAGTGCGTGTACGGTGAGAACTAAGCCGCAGTATAGGCGCTGTGTCACCGAATCCATTCAGGAATGTGCGCCTGCATTGGAGTACCCACCGAAGGCTCAGTTGTTACTTCTCGTGGAGCTTGCCGAGGCCTCGGACTCGCCCTGCTCAATACGGCAACGCATTCGGCCTCGGAGGAACACAATATTCCACACCCCCAAAACAAACGGATGCACCCACAAGTCCCACCAAGAAAAAGGCAAGCACAAAAGGCAGCTCCCACTGCCGAGCGACTGCATTGCGTATCATCAAGGTGACCAGCCCCCCCACCGCATTCGCACACATTTGTCCGCCAATCCAAAGCATGAGGATAAATGCCGTCCCAAATTGTCCTTCTTTTGCAGCAACACCTGAAAACAATATCCAACCAGAAAAGCCCAGCAAAATCAAGAGATTCACCCCGCAAACCCAAGCAATGATCTTGTACGATGGTTGGGGCTTCTCCATGCTCATTTATGATGCAACTCAGGCAAAACCGTAATCCCGCCAAAGCAAAACGAAGTCCCCACAAGCGCAACCAACAAAGCAGCCAGTAAAAACGCCAACCCCAAGTCTTTGCGCTGGAGTACAAAGGAAACGATGCCAATGAACACGCAAACCAACACATGCAAGGTCACGGCCATCATCATCCCACCAATATATTCCGCATAATTCGGGGAACGTAATTTGCCGTAAATGAACAATGCTGTAGAATACGCCAACAGGATCGCAAGCTGAATCCCACAATGTCGAACCAATACCTTCGGAAGCCCTTGTTGCATTCTCATACCTATGATTCAATTCTATCCATCATCAATCGTCCATCATCAATCGTCCATCATCAATCATACATCATCCATCCCCGATTATTCAATATTCCTTATTCACTATTCATTACCGAGCGGCTCCATAGCAAAGACAACCCCCCCCCAGACCCACCCACAAGGCCGACATCAAATATGCCTTTGCTTGGTGCCTCTTTCCATTGACAAGGTACACAAGACTTGCGACCAGGCATACCATGGTTTGAAAACCTACCAAGAGCAGCATCGTCGTGGCAAAGAAAACATCATGAATCGGGAGTTGATTCCTGACGACATAAATCAAGACGGAATAAACCAGCAGCACACCGACATTGATGCCGAAAACCTTGGCGAAGGTCTTGGAGAATTGGTCGCCGGAATCCATCGCTAAATAAAGCTGCCGTTAGACGAGATCATCAACCCTCCCCAGCAAACCGAAAACCCGATCACCGCGACGGCCAAGGCAGCGACAATAAAGGCCAATCCATAATTTTGTTTGCCCATGATAAAAGACACCAAGGCTGTGATAAAACAGCCCACCGTTTGCAAGGGCACCAAGATCAGCATGCCACCGAGCACCGTACCGCCTTGGGCATTGGAGGCCGTGTCAATCGCCATGAAGACGCCCGTCAAAACCAGCAACACCGCAAGGTTGATGCCGACGACTTTTCCCATTTCACGCATGGTGCATTTCCTCCACTAATTGTGCCCAATGTGCCTGAAGCTCTGGGCGGTAAAACAAATTTATCGTTTCAAAAAGGGCCATATCCTTGGAAAAATTGACGCTTGATCTCATCATCAAGAAATGTAAGCCCCGAAATCCTTGATCAATGTAATTCCCAACAACGGCACCAACAATGCAGAAAGCAAATGCGCCAAACCTATCATGCGCCGTCGCTTCACAAAATGATGGATCGCAATTCCCAAGCAGACAATCGCATGCACGATGATCACATTCGCCATACCCACCGCGAAGACAGGCGTTCCAGCAAAGAAGAAATATTCGGTCAAGGCCAAAATCGCCCCATATCCCAGCAGGATCAACAGGTGAAAGCTAATGGGTTTGACCATTTCACGCATGGTGCATTTCCTCCACGAGTTGTGCCCAATGTGCCTGAAGCTCTGGGCGGTAAAACAAATTCATCGTCTCAAAGGGGATGATGCGCCCGTCGGTGTGCGCAATATGCACGCAAGACTTCTTGATCGCGCGGATGTCGAAATCGTAGGCATCCATGAAACGCATGATGATGATGCGAAACAAATTGTTGTAGCTCAATCCCGGCGCCACAATATCGGGCAGGCAACACAATAAATGCTGCACCTTTTCCTGCACCGCATCCACCGAAATGCCCGTGCTGAAGATCTGCAAAAGGTGATTCTTGAGCGCCTCATCCTGCTCATACACAATGGTATTGCGACTGTTGTTGAGCAGCATCGCGGGGTCGATGAGCCGCGTGAGCGGATACACACCTGTCTTGCCCTTGAGCGCGTAGCCCATCACGAGCGCATCTGGATTGCAAGGCACAGGAATCAGGTCATCGGGCTGGAAAAGCGGACTTTGCTCCAAGATCAAGCGCCGCACCTCGCTGTTGGTGAGACGATCCAGCGCGGGATCGAAATTTTCCAAGCGCCCGCTGATCGAGGTCGGTTGAAACGTGACGCCGCGCACGCAAGGTTGCTGCAAGGCATAGTCGATGATCTTGCCGATCTCGTGGTCGTTGAGGCCCTTTTGCAGGGTCACGACGAGCGTCGTCGAGAGGTTGAGCCGATTCAGGTGGGCAATCGCCTTCTCGCGGATATTGCGCAGGTCTTTGCCCCGCAATTGCGTGAGCACGTTTTCCTCAAAGGAATCAAATTGCAAGTAGATCTCGAAGTCGGGCGCATAAGTGGCGAGGCGCTCGGCAAATGCAAAATCGTTGGCGATGCGCAGGCCGTTGGTATTGAGCATGAGGTGCTTGATGGGCAGGGCCTTGGCCATGTCCAGGATCTCCCAAAACTGCGGGTGGATCGTCGGCTCGCCGCCGCTGAGCTGCACCACGTCGGGTTCGCCCTCGCTTGCGACCACCGCGTCGAGCATCATTTTGATCTCCTCGAGCGTGCGGTGCCGCCCATGCGTCGGCGAACTGCTCGCGTAGCAGGTCGGGCAGGTGAGGTTGCAGCGGTCGGTCACCTCGATGAGTGTGAGGCAACTGTGCTGCTCGTGGTCGGGACAGATGCCGCAATCAAAAGGGCAGCCGTGGACCGTCTCGGTATGCGGCACACGCGGATACTCCGAGGCCTTGTTGTAGTTGCGGATCTGCTTGTACCACTCGATGTCGTCGGCGATGACCACCTTTTGGAAGCCGTGCTCCTTGCATTTTTTGGTGAGGAAGACCTTTCCATCCTCAAAAATCACCTTGGCGTCGATCTTGCGGTGGCATTCGTTGCACAGGCTGATCGTGGCGTCGTAATAAATATAATTCCTTTCAGTCGGCATCTGCGAGCAATTTTTGAGGCGAAAAAAACACCTGCCAAAGTGTGCGGCCATAATAAGCCAGTCCCAAGATACAGACGATTTGGATGGTTCCCAAACCCAATATGAGGTGCAGGCTGGGCTTGATGAACTCGATGCAGAGGCGCATGATGAGGTAGGCGATCATAAAAAACTGAAAACGCAGGCCGCTGCGGAATCGAAACCGGCGCTCGAGCAGCAGGAGCACCCCCGCCATCGCGCCCAGAATCACGATTTCATACAGCGCCACCGGGTGACGCAGGATGCCATCCCCCAAGTCCATGGCCCAAGGCAGCGTCGAGGGAATCCCAAACGTCGGCTCATGCACGCCCATCGAGAAGCAGCCGATGCGCCCGATCGCCAGCGCAAACATGAGCGGGTAGGTAAACAAATCGCCCGAGGACGACTTCTCGCCGATGATCTTCTTGATCACCTCCACCCCGAGCAAGCCGCCGAGCAGCCCGCCGATGATGGTTTTGCTGGCATACAGGTAAATGAAAGGATGCGCCGAGGCTGCCCATGCCCGCGGGTCTTCCAAGGCCCCGATCAACCGCGAGAAGATCAATCCCCCTGCCGCCGCCCCGATGATGATCCACACGCGGTTCTTGTCGGGGATCAAGTCTTTTTGGCGCTTGCGGAGGAAGGAAAACAGCCGGTAGCCGAGGAAATAGCTCAATGTCTCAAAGAGCAGATGCGCATTGATCTTGAAGCTGCCGATGCCGATTTCGATGGGGAACTGCAAAGCAAGGTGGTTTTGGGGCGAAGATAGTGAAAAGGTGCGAGGAGGGGCGCCCGCTAGAAGCAGCCGGAGGAAATCAAATTGTGCGTCGGCCCTCAAACGGGGCTTTGGGGAAGGCCGACGAACAGCCCAATTCCCACTACCCAAATCCAGTCATTCTCCATAACTTCGTTCAAATTGCAAAAATATGCCCTCCCAATACCTCGATAGCGTCCAGAAACAATTTGCCTACTACAAGTTGCTGGGCGAGAAAACCATGGCCCAGGTCCCCGACGAGGCCCTTTTTTGGCAATACAACGCCGAGAGCCTGAGCATCGCGATGATCGTGCAGCACCTCGCGGGCAACATGCTCAGCCGCTGGACCGACTGGCGCACGACCGACGGCGAGAAGCCATGGCGCGAGCGCGACGCGGAGTTTGAGCCGGTGTTGCAGACCCGCGCCGATGTGCTCACGCGCTGGGAGGCGGGTTGGTCCAAGCTGTTTGCCGCGATCGCCGACATGCACGACGACGAGCTCGACCAATTGCTCTACATCCGCAACCAAGGCCACACCTTCATGGAGGCCCTCAACCGACAGCTCGCCCACTATCCCTACCACGTCGGCCAAATCGTGTTCATCGGCAAGATGGTCGCCGATACCGCCTGGGTTTCGCTCAGCATTCCCCGCAACGCCAGCGACACCTACAATGCCGACAAATTTGCCAAGCCCAAGGAACGCAGGCACTTCACCGAGGAATCCATCGGTGAAAAGCCCTGAGAAGGCCGATCTTCCCATCGGCCAAACAAGAAAAATGGCTGCCCATGCTTGCGCACCGACAGCCATTTTCACGAGGGGATTCAGCGAGGTCAGCCGATGGGAAATTGTTGCTTGATCAGCGCCTCGTAGGTCTTGCCGTGGTGCTGGTAGGCAGCTTGGGAGACAAATGAGGTCTCGGCAGGATTGGGCACGTTGGGCAATTTGTAAGCACCGTCCAATTGCGTGAGGTCGTTCAAGTCACCCAACACAAAAAGCGTGTCGACCGTAACCCTCAAAGCCTTGGGCACCGTCGTCCAGGGGTAGGTGCTTTGATAGATGTTTTGAAAGTCGGTGAGGTTGAGTGCAGCAAAGCACAAGGGCGCCACATCCAAGGGGTTCACAAATCTCCAAGGCGCTGCAGCGTTGCCATAGAGCCCATCGAAATAGGCTGCAAAGCCGCTGTCACCGGGGACCAGGCCCGCAAATGAGTAGCAGGACATTTGGCCACGGTTGACACCGCTATACACCTGCGAGAGCAGGTAGCTGTACATCACCGGGGTGAGCGTACCACCGAGGCTGTGTCCCGTGATGCGCAGTTGGGAGGGCTTGAGGGCCTTCAAATAATCGACCAGGAAAACACCCGTGCTTGGATCGACAAGCTGCAACAGGTCGTTGAAGCCGTTGGCGGTGGCGTCGGTGACGTTGG
>JANMIM010001406.1:0-1722 GCA_031375795.1 Bacteroidota bacterium | reverse complement strand
CATGCACTCAAAGCCGATACACTTGCATACGACATGGACACTCAAACATTCCGTGCTGTCGGGATTCAACTCAAGCCCAAGGTAAATTGCAGCTACACCGACCAAAACGAACCATTTATCACCCTGCTTGCACAATTTTCGGCACCAGAAGCGGTCGTATCTGGGATTGAGTGGACCTTTACCGATTCCTTGCGGTGGCGTGCCTCGAAAATGGACCTGATCCGTCCGGTTGTTACGCTTATCCAAAACAAAGAAAGGCCCTTGAAACCAGGGGTACGCCCCATGCCCCAAGCTTGGATTGAAGCCGTTCCCTTTTTGTTTATGGTCGATACCATTCATGCCATTGATGCCGCCCTCATCTATACATTCACGCCCGACAATGCCGCGATTCAGGGTCGCGTTGCCATTGACAAATGGGACTTGCTTTGGTTGAGCTATGGCAACGTGCGCACCCGACCGAGGACGTTCAGCATCAAAACAAAGATGCGTTGGATGCAAAGCGTATGGATGACCGGCAATGCCATTTTGAACTATGACGATCCCAACTGTGGCTTCGTCGTGAACGGCAATTTTGGACAGGGTGATTTTTCACGTTTTAATCCGGTGATCGAAGCATCCGAAGGGTTCAAATTTCTCTCAGGCCATTGCACCGGATTGCGATTTTCGATGAAAGGAGACGACAAGCGATGCCGTGGCAAAATGTGGCTCGAATACGAAGACGTCAAGATCGGTTTCGGTGATCACAGCGACGACAAAGTCAAAGGACAGCCAAAAAGCAAGGTCAAAGGAAAAGCTCAAGGAAAAGGCAAGGATCGAAAAGACAAAGCAAAAGGGAAAGACAAGGATCGAAAAAAGGACAAGATCAAAGACAGCGACAAAAAGCAACGCTTGAAAGCGTTCATCGTCAATCACATCATCATTCGCAAGGGCACCAAAGGCGAGGTCGTAGAATTGGAAGTCAGTGCAGTGCGGAATCAACAACAATCCATCATCGCCTTTTGGCTCAAATGGCTGATGTCAGGGATTATGAGTGGGCTGAAAAGGTGAGATGGTTGATTCATTTGCTTGACGGGATGATTACCAACTGTCATGTCGAGTGGACATCCCCATGCGGCATTGGGAACTTGTGATCGACGGACAAAAAATGGTGGGTCATCCCGACTGGAATCGAAGATGCAACGGTCCCGACACGTCGGGATGCGTGCAGATTCACTTTACGCAGACCAGCTTTGATGGTCACACGGGCTACAAATGCACGATTTGTAACGTGTTGATTATCTACTTGATATGCCACTTTTCATTGGCTCCTTTCGGCACCAATGACGAGCGTTGAAGGCGTCTCATAATCAATCGGTTGAAAAGGCGAATTTCAAACGTGTTTGACCAAGCAAGCTGTTGTGCGTGTGGTATATCTGCACGCAAGATCCCTCCGCTTCGGCTTTCGCCTCCGGTACCAATGACAGATTGTGTATTGTGCAGATAATCAGCGAATTGAAAATTGAAAAAATTCGCTGCAATTGGACAGTGTGACTGCTGAGTTGGAGGTGTATCTGCGCTCAAGATCCCTTCCCGCAAGTTGTGCGGGACGCTACGCTACCAATGACAAGTTATTTAAGGCACTGATAGTAAGTAGGTTAAAAAGTGAATAAATCGATGGTTATCGGACAGCTTGACTGGCGTGTAGGAGGTGTATCGTCACCACAGATCCCTCCGCGGCGTCTT
>JANMIM010001401.1:0-8253 GCA_031375795.1 Bacteroidota bacterium | reverse complement strand
ATATTCATCGCTCGGCAATGTGAATGTCAGCGATGAACGATCCTCAGCAAAATCGACGGTGCAGGTGGATGAAATCTGGGATGCCCCACTATACTCCAATCCCAATCCCCATCTGATGTTGGTACCAGTAGCAGTGACCATAAATTCGCCGACATACTTGTGCTGGTAATCAAACTTGCCTTCGCTGCAGGCTTGCAGCAGCGACATCGCCATCACCAGTGCCAACAGGATCGTCTTTGTTTTCATGCCTTTGAGCGTTATTGATGTATTGCAAGTGAAGTTCGCATGAAATACCGACGATTCCAAACCGAATCCATGCGCAATTTTGGTCGTGGATGACGCACTTGGCATTGATTCGTCGGCCCTCCCCAGAATATCGCAAGGGGCCGACGAACGTGCATTTCAAAGGATCCGAATGACCGCCCCGGTTTCCAGATCGAGGTCCAAACTCAGTGCGGCGCGCCCATTGATGGAGATTGAGCAGGTATTGGGGCCGCTGCTGCCTTGGTTGTTGGCGACGAGGATCAAGTCGTTGTTCACGCCGGGTATGATCGGCCATTCAAAGGTCCTGGGCGAATTGGTGAGCGTGTATTGCCGCAGCACCCACACGCCGTTGAGGTAGATGGAGACGATGTCGCCGTCCTCGGATGCGTTGTCCCAGAGTTTCACGCGGATCTGGTCCTCCCGCACGTTGATCGTGGTCACGGGGTCACCGAGGCCGGCAGGTGGTCCCGCGCACTCGCCGATGATATGTACCTTGGCGGCACGCGTCTCCTCGCCCTCGCTGCTTTCGCAGTGAAAGACAATGTAGGCATCGTTGAGGCTACCGGCGTCGGCAGCGTTTTGAAAGGTGACGTCAAACCGAAAGGTGATCTGCTTGAGGCTACGGTCGATGGAGACCAAGCTGCTGGTGTCCAGAATCTCTGCGGCATAGGATGCCGTGGCGATGCGCTTGCCATCGATGTCCTTGATTTTGGTCTCGGGTTCGATCACGATGCGGTGCAGGCAGGCATCGCTGCCGGAGTAGTCAAACGTGATGTCATAGGAGGCCACGAGCGGCGCACCGGTGCAGCTGGGGTCGCTCAGCACGACGTAGGTCGGCGAACTGATCGTAAACAAGCTGCAACCGCGCTGGTTCACATCCAAGTCCAGGTCCTTGGAGACGCAGCCGGCGAGGAGCATGAGCATGCCCGTCGCGAACAATAGCTGGAGGCGTAGGTGATGTTTCATCGTATCGATTCTTGTGTTCCTCATCTGGCATTTGCTATTTCCCCAGGGTGATTTCCAGGGCACCGCTGGACTTGAGATTGGACTTGAGTGCGACCTGATTTTTGCGGTTGCCATCGTCCACAATGATCGCAGCGGTATTGGGCGGATATTTTCCTTGGTTCTTGGCATGCAGCACCAAGTAGTTTTTGCCGGGTTGCAGCTTGGCCTTGAGTTCAAACTTGGTGTCGGTGAGCGGCAGGTTCTCCACGAGGACGATACCGTTGAGGATGAGGGTGATGCTGTCACCGTCGATGGCTTCTGCATCCCAAACCTGGATGGTGACATCAGGATGCTGGGCGACAATCGTTTTCCCCACGATCACCTGCCTGCCTTCGACAAGCATGGTGTCTTTGAGGATTTGCTTTACTTCGGTCGGCGGCGTGTCCACGACACGCTTGCGCTGCCGTGGTGCCCTCTCGGGCTTGGGTGCCCGCTTGACCTTGTCTTTGTGAAATACCCGCAGGTAATACTTGAGGTTCATGCCGATGTAACTGCCTTTGTCTTGGAAGGCATCGCTGTAAGAGGCGCTGCCGAGCTGGTCGGTGACGACATATTGGCCCTTCAAAATCGGGGATTGCCCAATATTGACCTTCAAACCAATGTAGAGGGTGCTGCGACCAGCTGGAACTCCCTCATATCCCAGTTCTCCATAAAACGAATGGTTGCTGCCCTGGTACTGATTTTGGACGGCAATGTCTTGATTGGCCTCGACAAATTTCGTCGTGGCAGCGAGTCCCTTGCTGCCCACATAGTTCCAGGCGTAGCCGCCGGTGAGTACAAAATAATCTTCAGCAGGGAGGGGAAAATACCATTGCAAACCTCCGAATGCCGACAAATAAAGGTTCTTTTCACGCAAGACAGCCCGGTAGCTCGGCGACTCCGTCCTCAGTTGGTCGTCCACCATCCTGAATTTGCGCACGGCCTGCCCTACCCCCAGCTCGATGCCGAGCCGGTTGAATGCCCTGTATTGCATGCCCGTATTCAGGTTCAGCTGATGCGAGGGGACCGTGCCGCGCAGGACATTGCGACCTTGGTCAAATGATTTCCATGGGATGCCATAGTCCATGCCCACCATCCACCTGAGCTCATGTTGCGCATGGGCGGCCGTCGTCCATACGAGCAAAAAGAAAGCGAAGTAAAACAGCTTCATCGTGCTGCACTTGAGTTGGTTTCAGCGAAGCCCGCAACCACGGGGCTCCCTCTAGTGGTTCAATACGTATGCCAAGGTGAATGGTGCGGAAAAATTTTGATCGGTGCAGTGCGCTTCGCCATGCCCCTCACTCCTTCAACCAGGCAGCGACACTTTTAAAAAGCGCTTCATTTTCTGCGCCGTAGACCGACTCCTCGATGCTTTGCACCTCACGCGGCGTCAGGTGCCAACTCAAGGAGGCACGTATGCCGCCCGTGTCGGTGGGTTCATACTGAAAGGAGGCATACTCCAAACTCCCCATCATGAGCCGGTCCATCGTGTGGATGTACTGCTCGGTGCTCAAGTCGTTGCTCATGTAGTAGGCACTGTAAGTCGAGCCGATCGGGTCGAGGAATTGCTTCACGAAATTCTTGTTGTGGTACTTGGGCAAGTCCATCGACTGCAAGCGCGAGTCCCTGATCTGCAGGAGCATGAGGCCGGATGTGTTGCGTTGGAACCAAGCTGCAAAGTGCCGCAGGAAGCGGCTCGCGGTCTCCAAGCCATAGTTGTCGGCTACGCCGGCATCGATGAGCTCCATGGGCGGCTCACTGGGCAGGCGGATGTAGGGCGTGATCATCGGAAACGATGCATTCATGCGCAATGCGGTCACAAACAGCAGGCTATCGGCATCCTGCTCCTTAAAAAATCGCCTGAAATCGACCCCCGATACGCCGTCCTCCAAGCTGCCGTCAAATTTGAAGCTGCGTGTGAGATAAGTGGCTGGTATCGCCGAGATGTAGAGCCGACGCCCATCGTTGATCACCACGGGCGAGAAGATCATTTGGGGAATGAAGGCACCTTCCTCGAGCGAGATGTAGTCGCCCAGCCGCCGGTCCTTGAACACGCCGAGGTTGGCCACCAGCTGATCGTCAAAGGACCACCCACGGTCGCTGTCGTAGGACGAGCTGCCGACCGACTCCTTTGCGGTCGGCAAAAAGAGGCTGGTCACGATCTTGAGCACCGTGCGGTTGAGCAGGTCCTTGGTGACGCGGCGGTTGTATTCCGGCAACCAGCAATTTTCGATTTGCCCCAGTTTCTTGAGCAGGTGCAATTCGCGGTAGTAGGCTGCGCCCACCATGCCGCCCGAGGCACCGGTGATGAGGCGTGTGCTCTCCATCATCTGCCCATTGCTGAGGCTGTCGAGCCGCTGCATCACGCGGGTGGTGAAGTAGGAGGACCGCAATCCGCCACCAGAGGTGCAGACGATGATCGCCTTGGGCTTTGCGTCGGGGCCGTGGTAGGCACGGTAGTCTGAGAGCCAATGCTCGAGTGTATTGATGGTATTGGCGATGTCGGCGGCGATGTTTTGCTCCGCGCTGTTGTTGACCAAATGCTCCAGGGTGTAGTCTGCCGCCTTGATCTCATAGTTCATGCCCAGCGCCGGGTGCTTGTTTTGGAAAAAATGCACGTTGTCAAAAACCAGGAACACCAAGACGATGGCCAGCATGGCAATGGGACCCAACTTGCGAAACCAAAATATGATGGCCGAAACCAGCATCAACAAGATCGAAAAGAAGAAGAAAATGCTCGCCCCGGCGGGAATCTGAAATGCGGGGTTGCCCTCCAGCAATCCCAGGCCCACGATCAGCAGCAGCAAGATAAACTCCAGAAACAGCGCCTTGCCGTGGTTGGCGTTGAGCACCTTCACGAGCTTGCGAAATTCGGCGGGCTCGTTGGGGTCGGGAGAACTGAGCCTGAAGAGGCCGGCAAAATAGTAGTCGACCCTCACACGCAAGCCCATGCCTGCCCTAGCTTTCTCGACGATCACGCGTCGCGAGGCCATCTTGCGCGCGGCCTTTTCCCCCAGTACCTCGACAAATGTGCGGTTCTTCCGGAAAAAATTCAGCAAAATGAACAAGGTCACCGCCGCCAATCCCGCATACATTCCCCCCAATTTCCCCAGGATTTCCCATTCAAAATGCCCTTGCCCATAGGACTGGAATTTCACGAAGCTCACGGAATACACGATGACGAAGCTGATCGGCAGCAGCAGATTGTTGAGGTAAAACACGAGAAACGGCCGCTTCTCCATCGCCAGGAAATGGAAACGGTAACTCTCGCTGATGTAGGTGGAGATCATGTAGGCCGTGACGAAGGTGCCCATGCCACAACCGATCAAAAACATGCTCACGAAGCTCACATTCCCCAAGTACTCAGGCTCCAGGAACAAGTAGGGCAGGCCCAGCATCTCCCCGAAGTTGTTGGTGGTCGCGAGGAAAAAAAACACCCAGCAAGCCAGCACATACTTCTGATAGCGCACCTGCATCACCAGCAATTGTACTGGCAACGAATAATACGCGCTCTCAAATACCTCGATGATGTCCTTGAACATTCGGACAATTTACATCCTTGAAGCGATTCTACCTTATTTCGGTGCAGAAAATGATCGCCTTCGGCACGCACGCTGCATGCTACCCCACCATGTCTCCCGGGATCACCCAGGCATCAAACTCCTCGGCGGTGAGGTAGCCGAGTTCCAACGCGCTTTCCTTGAGGCTGAGGCCCTTTTTGTGGGCATTTTGGGCAATCTCGGCGCTTTTGTAGTAGCCGATCTTGGTGTTCAGGGCCGTCACGAGCATCAGCGAATTGTTGACGTGTTTGCGGATGTTTTCGTGCAGGGGCTCGATGCCGGTCGCACAACGGTCGTTGAAGCTGTGGCAGACATCGCCGATGAGGCGGGCGCTGTGCAGGAAATTATAGATCATGACCGGCTTGAATACGTTGAGTTCAAAGTGGCCATTGGCGCCGCCGATGTTGATGGCGACGTCGTTTCCGAGCACCTGGGCGGCGACCATGGTCATGGCCTCGCACTGCGTGGGATTGACCTTGCCGGGCATGATCGAGCTGCCGGGCTCGTTGTCGGGGATGGAGATCTCGCCGATGCCTGCGCGGGGGCCGGAGCTGAGCATGCGGATGTCGTTGGCGATCTTCATGAGGCTCACGGCGACGGTCTTGAGGGCGCCGTGGGCCTCGACGATGCCGTCGTGGGCGGCGAGTGCCTCAAACTTGTTGGGCGCGGTGATGAAGGGCAGGCCGGTGAGCTCGGCGATCTTTTGCGCGACGTGGGGTGCGTAGCCCTTGGGGGTGTTGATGCCGGTGCCCACGGCGGTGCCGCCGAGGGCGAGCTCGCTCAGGTGGGCGAGCGTGTTGCGGATCGCGCGCATGCCGTGATCGAGCTGTGCGACATAGCCGCTGAATTCCTGGCCGAGCGTGAGCGGGGTCGCGTCCATGAAGTGGGTGCGGCCGATCTTCACGATGCCCATGAAGGCCTCAGACTTCGCAGCGAGGGTGTCGCGCAAGGCTTGGATGCCGGGCAGCGTCGTCTCGATCAGCATCTTGTAGGCGGCGATGTGCATCGCCGTCGGGAAGGTGTCGTTGCTGGACTGCGACTTGTTCACGTCGTCGTTGGGGTGCACGAACTTGTCCTTGTCGGCGAGATTGCCGCCCTTGAGCACGTGGGCGCGGTAGGCCACGACCTCGTTCACATTCATATTGCTTTGCGTGCCCGAGCCCGTTTGCCAGACCACGAGCGGGAATTCATCGTCAAGTTTGCCGGCGAGGATCTCGTCGCAGACCTGACCGATGAGGGCGCATTTTTCTTCTGCCAAGCCCGCCAATTCCATGTTGGTGATGGCGGCGGCCTTTTTGAGATAGGCAAATGCACGGATGATCTCGATCGGCATGCGGTTGGTGTCGCGCGCGATGGGGAAGTTCATGATGGAGCGCTGCGTCTGCGCGCCCCAATACCGTGTCGCAGGCACCTCTACGGTACCCATGGTGTCTTTTTCTATTCTGAATTCCATCGGTGGAACGTGTTTCGTGAATTTGGGGGCAAAGTTACGAAGGAAAGGGGGAATGGCGGAAACCTGGACGGTGAAAAGCAGCTACAAGGCAGCCCCGACGATCAACTCAGGGATCGAAATTTTTTCGTTTTCACATTTTGTATATGAATAATCTGTTTGCGTATCTCAATTATTGACATTATATTGCTTATTGATTTCATGTATTTACCAACTATCGAAATGATCATGTCGGAGTCTAATGGGCAAGTTGCGGATGGGGAGCGCTGTCGATCCAGCAGTGGAGGGGACAACCTTTCCAGGTTCGAATCGAGAATGCGTATATGGGTCCTATTGTTGGTTTGCCTCATTCTGCCGATTGCGAGGGGATTTTGCAGCACGATCACATCGATTGTACCGACCCAACCTTGTATCGGCGATTCCCTATTCATCAATTTTTCATTGATTCCAGCGAATGATACATTCTTAAGTGTTTCGATCGGAGGAATGAGCGTAACGCCTCAACTAGTGGGAAACAGTGCGCATGTTCTGGTTCCCACTTCAATTTCTGGCGGCATCACAGCCATCCAACTATTTTTTACCAGCGGCATATCTGCACCGCTATTGGTTAATATTCCCTCCATTCCCATTGTCAATTATGCTCCAGGCCCCTACTGCTCGATGGTCGGAAACACCTATCCGCTTGTCCCGCAATTGACTGGATTGCAATTCTTTGTAATCAGCGGCAGTGCTGCCGTTGACTTTGACTCCGGGATGATTTCAGGCATCAATCAAGGTGCTGGCCCAGTGACGATTCAATGGATGCAGACCACTGGCTGCCAATACCAAGGAACAAAAACCATAACCTTCGATGCCCCACAATCCTCTAGTTTCGACTATCAATTCCACAACATCTGCACCAGCGGCCCGGCCATGCCGCGATTTGGAGCGACTGTCCCTGCAGCAACTGGCAGTCCGTTTTCGATTTTCCCAAGCAGACCACAATTCAACCAGTCCACGGCCACGATCTCACCTGCGATCTTGGGCGCCGGCGTCTATCAATTCACGTATTCACCTCCTGCAAGCACCTGCTTCACGCCATCGACCCAAGTCGTCACCATCTATGACGACACGATCCAGTTTCATTATGCGCCCAACCCCGTGTGCGCGACCAGCGACTCGGTCTTTCCCTTGTTTGACCATCTTCCTCCGCTCGCCCAGGGAGGCATTTTTACGCGACCGCCCGGCTTACCCGGCCTGAATGCGAGCAATGGTGGGGTACACCCACCGACGGCTGGTGCGGGCAGCTACAATATCCGATACGTTTCCGCGCACCCGCATTGCACCACAACAGTCCTGGTAGATGCGCCCTTGGTCATCACCGCCAGCCCCAATGTGACCTTCAGCTACCCGCAAGTGACGTACTGCAAGACGGAAACTTCCGTCTTGCCAAACCTTCCCTCCACTGGCGGTGGAATCTTCAGTTCTAGTTTGAACGCTGTTTCGATCAATTCCAGCACCGGCGAGATCAATCCATCCCTCTCCTCGGGCGTCGGCGGACCGCTCAATGTAACGTATAGCATCACATCCCCCTGCTCGGCCTCCTACACGACACAGGTCTACCTCAACGAGGCACCCAGTGCACAGTTTTATTATGGGCCTAGTTCGCTCCTAGATTCTACAGGCTTTTGCTCCAATGGCATTGTGGATGGGCCTTTTCCTTTGGCTGGATTTACCTACAACGGCTCCTTCTCTTCCATCCCCTTCACCTCGCACCTGGATCCCGGCACCGGCCAATTTGACCCGGATTCCTTGTCAGGAAACTTCATGGTCATTTACGAGGCACCTCACGTGCCCGCTTGCCCAATTGCAAAGGATACTTTTATCGTCACGGTCCAGCCATCGGTTCGGGCAGATTTCACCTATCCCGACACATCGCTGTGTCCAGGCGACGACTCCTTGCCGACGTTGACTGCAGGCGGTTCAAGTAACGTTTTTTCCTTCAACACTGGCCCC
>JANMIM010001347.1:0-2918 GCA_031375795.1 Bacteroidota bacterium | reverse complement strand
CCGATCTGCATGCCCACGCTGCTGAAGTTGGCAAAGCCACAGATGGCGATGCTCGTGATCATCTCGCCCTTGCCGGTGATGATGGGCACGGCCTTGCTCGTCATGTTCTTGAACGCGATGAATTCATTGATCGTGAGCTTCTGCCCAAAAAGCGTGGCAGCATTGTTCACGTCCTCGACCGGGATGCCCATGCACCATGCCATCGGATAGAAGATCTTGCCAAAAATCCAATCCATCGTGATCGGCATGCCTGCCCAGCTGTGCGGGATCAGACCTAGGATCGCATTGATCATGGCCACGAGGGCAATGAAGGCCAGCAACAGGGCCAGCACGTTCATGGAGATCTTGAAGCCGTCGGTCGCACCGTGGGCGATCGCGTCGATGAGGTTGGTGTAGGGCGATTTGACTTCCAGTTTCACATTCCCCATCGTCTGACTCTCCTCGGTCTCTGGGAAGATGATCTTGGAGATCACCAGCGCCCCAGGCGCAGCCATCATGCTGGCGGTGAGCAGGTATTCGGCCTTGGCCCCAAAGCTCACATACACGATGAGGATACCGCCAGCGATGCAGGCGAGGCTTCCCGTCATGGACGCGAGCAGTTCAGACTTGGTCATGCCCGCCAGATAGGGTTGGATCATCACCTGCGCCTCGATTTGGCCTACGAATGCGCTGGCGACATTGCTCAGGGCCTCTGCACCGCTCACCCGCATGATGAAATTCATGGCTTTGGCGACGATGCTCACAAAAAACTGCATGACCTTGAGGTGATACAGGATGGCGACGAGGGCGCAGACGAGGATGATGGTCGCCGTGATGTTGAATGCAAAGACAAAGGTCGTCGGCGCGCGGTAGTCGGCCACAGGCTCGACATATCGGCTTTGGTTGGCGATGAGGATGGCCGCGGCCGGTGCAGCTGGCGCGCCAAACAGCGTCGCCATCATCATGGAGTCAGGCACGAGCGCGCCGACAGCCGATAGCCGGTCGCCAAACGGCTTGGTAGGGTCGGCAGCCACCGCCACCTGCACGCCTAGGTTGGCGAGGGCCGTGGAGTCGGCTCGTTTCTCGATGTCTTGAAGGCCCAATTGTACGCTACGCAAATGGGTGGCCGCTTGCGCATTGGGCATACCGTTTTCCACAAGTATCTTCACCGAGAGCGAACTGTCGGCCGACTCGCCACGTGCCATGCCGCCTTGGCTGCCAGCAATGCCGCCATAGACAAAGTTGGCGCCTTCCTTGGCGAAATGCTCGATTTGCTGCATGCCCTGGCCCATGTATTGAAAAAATTGCTTCACAGCATCCACCTTCAAGATGAGCACCGCCAGCAAGATTTGCAGGCCGATGCCGCTTGCCACCAGCCGCAGGTTGATCCTGCGGCGGTTGTTGGAAAACAGAAGTGCGATCCCCAGGATCACCACGATGCCGATAAGTCCAATAAATCTATCCATTGAGAAGGGTCTATGCGGGCAAAATACGAAAAAAGGCGAATGACAGCACCTTCTTGCCCACCTACATTTTCCAAGAATGCCCAAAAAACAAGAGGAGCCTCGGCGACCGAGGCTCCTCTTGGGAATATCTTGCTGATTGTCAGTCGATTTTGAGCAGGCGACCATTCAGCTCCTGGCTCCCCGTGCGCACGCGGTACAGGTAGATACCGGCAGGCAGGTCGCCCAAGTCTGCACGCAGGCGGTGCAACCCAGCCGGGCTATCCTTGTCCTCCACCACCTTCACGGCCTTGCCCTCGGCATTGAAGATGTCGATGACCAGGTCACCATCCTTGAGTTTGCCGACTTCAAAGTTGAATACGCCATTGCTGGGGTTGGGCGTCACGCTCACCCACTCATTGCTCGAGAACATGACCTCGACTTGGTTGGAATAATTGTGGGCACCATTGAGGTCGATCACGCGCAATCGGTAGTAGTCGACGCCAAAGAGCGGCGCGTTGTCGTAGCTCTGGTAGCGCTGCGTGGCATTGGGCTGCCCGATGGCCTGCACTTGGCCGATTTCAGTCCACGTAAGGCCGTCCCCGCTGCGCTCGATCACATAGCGGCTCAGGCTTTGCTCATTCAGGGCATCCCAGTGCAGTTTCACACGGTTGCCTTGCTTCTCGGCATCGAGTTGCAGGTTGTCGACCGGTAGGCAGATCACAAGGTTGACCTGGTCCGTGACGATGCAGGTGCCATTGTTCACGCTCACGGTGTAGGTGATCGGTGAACTCACACCATTGGCGTTGGGGTTGGCGATGGTGGTCGAGGTGAGGAATGTGGCAGGCGACCATGAATATGTGATGCTGCCCACTTGCGGCGAAAACAGGTAGGCGTCATTGGTCGCGGTAAAGTTGCTGCCGCTTCGGCCCGGCACCGCAAAGGCCACACCTGTCGAGCTTTGGATGCCCTGTGTATGCGTACTGCCATCGTCGGTGATCGAGGTACTGTGGATCTCGATGTTGTTGCTCGTTTCAAACAACTTGATCTGGAAGGTGTTCGTGAGCCCGGCATTGGCATAGTGCGCGATCGCATTGTAATTGGCGATGAAGACCCTGTTGGGGGCAGTGCCTTGCGTTTGGTAACTGATCGTGCCCCCGAGATTGGGGTTCAAGTCGTTCCAAGTGCCTGCAATGAAGTCCGACAAGCTGATAGAGGGCAATACATCCCCCGAGCAGCACCCACTGCCGCTTGCAGCGTTGAAGGTGATGAAGCCGTTGGAGCTGAGATAGACCTGTGTTTTTACCTGGCAGAAGAAGGTGAAGTTGAATCCGATGGGGATCGCAGCACTGACTTGGTCGTCCCCAAGGATCACGGTCGTGCCGGCCATCGCTGCAGGTGCAAATGTGGTGGGCGCCACGGTATAGATGGCACAATTGCTGGGTGGCAGTGGGCCTGTGTACACGGCGTTGAGCGAGGTGTTGCTGCCGGCAGGGC
>JANMIM010001354.1:0-2163 GCA_031375795.1 Bacteroidota bacterium | reverse complement strand
GGCGGCAAGGAAGCCATCAAGTCGGGCGGAAAGTAATTTTCCCCGGAAATAGGATTGTTACAAAAGGTCAGGCTAGTGCCTGACCTTTTGCATTACGAGGGGGGAGAGGACATGATTTGGGGCAGCTATTTTCACGCTCTTTGGAAAATAGCTTGCGTGATCCACCGCGCTTCCTTAATTTAAATCCGCAATAGAAGAAGATGCCGTTTTTAGCGTTGCCAGAAATAAATAACCAAGTCCTCTTGGGAATGTGGAAAGTCGAGGAGACGGAAGATTACTTTCGTTCCAGACTCAACATCTATGAAAACGAGCAACGCATCTTGGAGGGCATCTCGCATCCGCAGAAGCGACTCGAGTGGCTGAGCAGCAGGCTATGCCTCAAGGAATTGCTCCAAATCACACACAAGGTGGAATCCCTCAATGCCCCCACCGGCCAACCTTACCTCAGCGACCATTCCTTTCATATTTCCTATTCCCACTCCAACATGTACTCGGGCGCCATTGCCTCCGAGACCTGCCAAGTGTCGCTGGACATCGAGGACTTGAGCAAGGCGCGCAACCCCAAGACGAGGTTTCTTTTCATGCACCCCGACGAGCTATCCTATTTTGATGCCTCTACCGATATGCGTGCATTTTTCCTAATTTGGAGCGCAAAGGAGACACTCTACAAAATCTATACGAAACGCGGCATCGTTTTCAAGGAAAACCTCCTGATCAATCGGGAAAGGAAGAAAATAGAAGAAAGCGGCACGGTTTCTGGTATACTTAAGACTGATGGAATTGAAAAGGTTTACACGATATACTACAGTTTCTTTCCTGGTGTGTTGCTCACTTATACTTTTGACCCCGGCTTGTAGCCAATCCACAGGGAGCAATGCATCAGTAGGAAACACGCCCGAGCCGCTCAGCGACATCGGGTCTGTCGAGCTGAATGATCTGATTGCCAAGTCTGAAAGACCCTACGTCTTGATGAATTTCTTCGCGACTTGGTGCAAGCCCTGTCGCGCCGAAATGCCCGAGCTTGTGGCCTTGGAAAACGACACGGCCTCCGAGGTCAAGGTGTTGCTCGTCTCGATCGACAACGTGGCAGATGTCCAGACCAAGCTCAGGGGATTCCTCAGCGAAAATGGCGTCGATTTCCAAACCTATGCGAGACCCCAAAACGAGGGCGTTCTCATTCGGGAGTATTATCCGATCTGGAACAACCACATTCCATTGTCCCTCATCTTCAACCGTGAAGGACGGCTGTTGGAGGCCATCACCGGCATGACCGACCGCAGCGAAATCGAGCTGATCGTGAACAAGCACAAACGACTTGGGAGTTGATATGAAATTGCTACGTACCACACTTCTTGCACTCTTGCTCAGCTTGGTCGGCCTCGCCTGCCACGCGCAATCGCTGGATTCGCTCAGTTTCTGGGACACCGACAGCAACTTGGTCAAGATGTCCTCCTTTGCCGCCAAGAAAGCGGTCGTCCTCATCTTCACGGGCAATCATTGCGTCTACTCCAAAAAATACGAGGATCGACTCATTCACATCGCCAACGAATTCATGCCCAAGGAAATCGGATTCCTGCTGGTCAACAGCAACGACCCCGAGCTGAGCCAAGACGACCGATTTGAGCTCATGCGCGAACGCGCCAAGGAGAAAGCCTATCCGTGCCCCTATCTCTACGATGGCACGGCGTCGCTTGCCAAGCTTCTCGGTGCCACCAAAAACCCCGAGGTTTTTGTGGTGCGCAAAGGAGAAAAGACTTGGGAGCTCTTGTATTCTGGCAAGATCGACGACAACCCCCTGATCGAGGAGCGCGTGGAGCGCAAGTTTTTGGTCGAGGAGTTGTCGCGCATCGTTGCGGGCGACTACGGTGCGGCGACCCCAGTGCCGGCCGTCGGTTGCACGATCAAGATGAAGGAATAGGCGCAGACCACCTGACGTTCCGCAAGCTGGCTTGGATATCCTGATTTCGGCCAGCCCTGAAAAATGATTGCTTGCATTCCGATCGGAATTTTCAAAACCCAGGGTTTAGCCCATGACTTTAGTCGTGGGCCAAAAAAGATGCAGTCGATCGATTTGATCAGGATTGTTCGCCCACGATTCCCGCAAGCGGGACCTGGTGCGGTCGCGGGCTATGCCATCCCGAGCTGCATTTTTGGATCTAGATC
>JANMIM010001329.1:0-1743 GCA_031375795.1 Bacteroidota bacterium | reverse complement strand
CTTGTTTTTGGTTGTGTCCATCCCCCCCGTTTGCGGGGGGGCCGCCCCTGGGTGTTGCTGGGCGGGTTGGTGTGGCGCCCCATTGTTGGTTGTGTGGTGCCCGTTGTTGCGCTGGGGGGGGGTGCCCCCCCCCGCGACCGGATCGTCCAAGAGCTTTACCGCAGCTTGGACCACGGGGGCCACTTCCTTGGTTTCCTCTTCATCGGATCCCGCCAATGCCAGCAGCCGCGTACCCCAAAAGGGGTCGGCAGCCAGCTTTGCGATCGGTGTGCGGTCTTCGATCAACTGCGCGCTGACCACGAGTTGCTCCACGGCCTCCCGCTTTTGGGCGTAGCCCTGACCCTCCTCCAGTTGATGCAGCCATGCGTCGGCCGACATGCCCTCGACCTTGTGCAAGACGCAAAGCAGTTGCTTGTCGGGGTCGAAGCAGACATGGCTGGGCGGCGACTTGACCGTAAACATGAATGTCGTGTCGGCGGTCTCCATCCAGGCACTGATGCGCTGGTGGCGCTGTCCCACGACGTAGTCCAGCGTGATCGGCAGCCTGAAGACCGGGCTGGTGCTCAAATCCTGCATCTGTCGCACACGCAAGCTGTACACACCATCGGCGTAGCCGTGGGTCAAGTCCAGCTCCGGATGCCCCGATTGCAGGTACCATTGGTCAAAAAACCAGTTGAGGTCCTGTCCCGTCACGTCCTCAAATGCCATGCGCAGCTCCGCCAACTCGACGTCGCCAAAGGCATGCTGCGTGAGGTAGCGCTGCAGGCCGGCAAAGAAGGCCTCGTCGCCCAGGTGCTTGCGCAGCATGTGCAGGGCCTGCCCGCCTTTTTGGTAGCTCGTGCCGTCAAACATTGCGTCGGCATTCTTGTGGTGGTAGTGGATGATGGGGTGCTGGCTGCGGGCGGCTGCGCGCAGGTAGGTATTGCGGTCGGCGAGCAGGAGCTTCATAGCCTCGTCGGGGCCATACTTGTATTCCTTCCAGAGAAATTCGCCATAGGTGGCAAAGCCCTCGTTGAGGCTCAGGTTGGCCCAGCTCTCGCAGGTGACCAGGTCGCCAAACCACTGGTGGAAGAGTTCATGGGAAATGATGTCTTCCTCCGGATCGTCGAGGTGCTCGCGGGCATTGTGTTGCAACCTCCCGTAGTGGGTGGTTGCGCTGGTATTCTCCATGGCCCCCGAGACAAAATCACGCACCACGACCTGTGAATAATTGGGCCAGGGGTAATCGACGCCGAGTTTTTGGGAGAAAAACTCGATCATCTCAGGTGTGTTCCCAAAAACCATCTGCGCATATTGGGCATAGGCCGGCTCGACGTAGTAGCTCACTTCGCGGTCGCGCCACTTGTCCTTCACGACCGCATAGTTGCCGATCGCCATCATGAACAGGTAGGGCGCATGGGGCAGATCCATCTTCCAGTGGTCGGTGCGCAAGCCGCCGGGTTGCGGCTTGGAATCCACCAGCAAGCCATTGGACAGGGTTTTGAAGGAGTCGGCGACCGTGATGTAGATCTCGTCGGTGCAGCGCTGGTTGGGGGTGTCGAATGTCGGGAACCAAGCGGGGCTGCCGTGGGATTCGCCTTGCGTCCAGATCTGCCGAGGCTTGCCGGGTGTCTCGCCGCGGGGGTTGATGAAATAGAGCCCTTGGTCCCCGGCAGCCTCCTCAGAAACCAGGCTGTCCAGCAAGGTGGGGCGAGCAGTGTAGTCGATGCGCACTTGGAGGGTTTCGCTTCTGGTATAGGGGCG
>JANMIM010001319.1:0-5669 GCA_031375795.1 Bacteroidota bacterium | reverse complement strand
CGACCACGATCACGCTCACGAGCACTTGGTGGATCTGCCGCCGATGGGTCTCGGCGATGAGATGGAGCCAGAGGTCATATTTCACATGAATCACGAGCCGGGGCTGCACGATGTCCAGAAACACCCGGGCATTGCGCGCGGTGTCCAGCGGCAAATAACACACATGGTCGGCCAGGGGATAGTTCTTGCGAAGCTCGTAGCCAGAGGGGCTGAAGAATGTGAGCAGGATCTTTTGGTTGGGATGATGCGCCTTGATCTCCTCGAGCAGGGGGCGGCCCTGCTCAAATTCCCCCAGCGACGAACAATGCATCCACATCCAACCTTGCTCATTGCCCAGCGCTGTTGCCAGCTTTTGCTCCCAGTTCACCCGCCCATCGACCCACAACCGCGCCTTGCGGTTGAATGGCGCAGCGACCTTGATCGCCAGTCCATAGGCCAGGATACCGAGGGTGTACAGGAAATTCATCGATTCCGCAAGGGGTCAGTAATAATATTCAGATTCCGGGGCAGAGCGGTAAATCGGGAAGATCCAGCCCGCCTTGAGGTTGTACAAAAGGTCCCGGCGTTGCTGTGTGTCCTGGAGGCCGGTATCAAAATTCAGGTCGCGCCTACTCTGGGTGAAGTTCTGGCTCAATTCGGCACCGATGAAAAAGTTGGTGAACCGGTTGTTGCCGTGGTACCGATACCCCAAGCCTTCGATGAGCCCGATGCCATTGCTCAGGCGGTCATAACCCTTGAGATACGGCTTGGCCAGGTAGGGCACGTTGTCCCCGACGGCGGAGATCGAGATTTTGTGCTGGATGAACTGTGTGCCGAGCTCGAGGTAAATACCTGAATTGAGGTTGGCCTTTTTGCTGAGGCTGAAGATCTTGCCCACGACGAGGGGAATGCTGTACCCCCGCTCAAAAAATCGCACGGTGTAAAAGCGGCCGTCGGCCCCGACCGCCATCGTGGTGATGCCTGTGCTGGCCGTGCCAAAGAGCTGCACCACATTGCGGGCGACCTCTTCGCGCACGTCGTTTCCAAAGACAAACTTCAAACCGGAGTAGGCGTAGAAATTGCTGGCAAGCTTCATGCCCCCCTCCACGCCGATCTGATGGGTGGTTCCAAACCGCTTGGCGAGGTCTCCCCCAGGCTGGCCCAGGCTGTAGGCCACACTCAAGTAGCCCATCGTGATCGAGCTGTCCCGTATGCTCTTCTGCCCAAAGAGCGGGGCGCAGGCCACAACCAACACAAAAAATAAGCAACACCTTTTAATGATTGTCATTCGATTTCTGTACTTTTGGGCCTCATTGGGTAAAATTATCAATTTGCCGTAGAAAAGGAAAAGATCACAATTGGGCGTCGATGACACAGAACGCGGAATATTTCGCACATGAAACGGCCGTGATCGACGAGCCGGTGAAAATAGGGAAAGGCACAAAGATATGGCACTTTTCCCACATCAGTGCCCATGTCGACATCGGCGAAGGCTGCAACTTTGGCCAAAACTGCTTCATCGGCAGTGGCGTGAAGCTCGGCAACAATGTGAAGGCGCAAAACAATGTCTCGATCTACATGGGGGTGACCTGCGAAGACGACGTGTTCCTGGGTCCCTCGATGGTGTTTACCAATGTGATCAATCCCCGCAGCAATGTGAACCGCAAGTCGGAATACAAGGAAACCTACCTGGAGCGCGGCGTGACCGTGGGTGCCAATGCCACGATCGTGTGCGGCGTGCGGCTGGGGAAGTTTGCATTCATCGGCGCGGGCACGGTGGTGACCAAGGATGTGCCTGCCTATGCGCTGGTGACAGGCGTGCCCGGTCGCATCAGTGGCTGGATGAGCGAGCACGGCTACAAGCTCAGCTTCGACGCCGAGGGCATCGCGGTGTGTGAAGGCAGCGCAGAACGGTATCAAAAAACAGGTCAAACGGTTACAAAAATCGCATGATGACGAATACAATGAATATCAAGATGGTCGACACCATCGGCCAATACCGCCACATAAAAGAGGAAGTCGACGCGGCCATTCACGAGGTGCTGGAAACCGGCGCCTACATCAATGGCCCTGCCGTGAAGCGCTTCACGGAAAACTTTGCCAAATACCTGAATGCAAAATCAGTGGTGCCCTGCGCCAATGGTACCGACGGTCTCCAAATCGCCTTGATGGCCCTGGACCTCAAGCCCGGCGACGAGGTGATCACGTCGCCCTTCACATTTTTTGCCACCGCCGAGGTGATCGCACTCCTGGGCCTGGTGCCGGTCTTTGTCGACATCGACCCATCGACCTTCAACATCGACCCTGCCAAATTGGAGGCGGCCATCACCCCCAAGACCCGTTGCATCATTCCCGTACACCTCTTTGGCCTCTGCAGCGACATGGAGCCGATCATGGAGATCGCCAACCGCCGTGGATTGTGGGTCGTCGAGGACAATGCACAAGCGATCGGCAGCGACTACACCTTTGCCGACGGCCATTCGCTCAAGGCAGGCCTCATCGGCCATATCGGTTGCACCTCATTCTACCCGAGCAAGAACCTCGGTGCATACGGCGACGCAGGTGCCAATTTCACCAACGATGCAGCGCTGGGCGAGAAGATGCTCATGATCTGCAACCATGGTAGCCGCCAAAAATACTACCACGAGCGCATCGGGGTCAACAGTCGCTTGGATTCGATCCAAGCCGCCGTGCTCGACGTGAAGCTGAGGCACCTGGACTCCTATACCCAAGCGCGCCAAGCTGCCGCAGACAGGTATGACGCCTTGCTGGGACATGTCGAGGGCATCGTTGTCCCTGGCCGCAGCACCAAAACAAAACACGTGTTTCACCAATACACCCTGCGCATCCTGGCAGGCCGCGCCAAGCGTGACCAATTGCAAGCCGCGCTGGCCGAACGCAAGATCCCCTCGATGGTGTACTACCCCGTGCCACTGCACGTGCAGGAGGCTTATGCACCCTTTGGCTTCAAGATGGGCGACTTCCCCGTCTCCGAGCTTTGCAGCGAGCAGGTCATTTCCCTGCCCATGCACTCAGAGCTGGACCGCGCCCAAGTAGACTACATCGTGGAGCAATTTCTTGCCTGCTATCACCAATAATCAATCGCTCAAATAAGAGAACATGAAAATCGCAGTTATCGGGACAGGTTATGTCGGTTTGGTTGGGGGCACCTGCTTTGCAGAGTGTGGCAACGACGTGCTGTGCGTGGACAACAACCAAGAAAAATTGGCCAAGCTTCGTTCTGGAGCCATCACGATCTATGAGCCTGGCCTCGAGGTCTTGTTTGAGCGCAACAACAAGGAGGGCCGGCTGAGCTTCACAGACTCCGTGGAGGAGGCCGTGGCTTATGCGGAGGTGATCTTCCTCGCCCTGCCCACCCCGCCGATGGAAGACGGCTCGGCCGACTTGCAATATGTGCTCGCCGTGGCCGAGCAGATCGGCAAGTGCATCAAGGACTACCGCGTGATCGTAAACAAGAGCACGGTCCCCGTGGGCACGGCCGACAAGGTGCGCGAGAAGATCAATGAATACACCAATGTCGATTTCGATGTGGTCTCCAACCCAGAGTTCCTGAGGGAGGGCGCAGCGGTGAATGACTTCATGAAGCCCGACCGCGTCGTGGTGGGCACCCGCAGCGAGCGTGCCCGCAAGGTCATGGAAAAGCTCTACAAGCCATTTGTGATGTCGGGCAACCCGATCATCTTCATGGACGAGCGCAGCTCGGAGCTCACCAAATATGCCGCCAACTCCTTGCTGGCCACCAAAATCTCGTTCATGAACGAGATCGCCAACATCTGCGAGCGCGTGGGTGCCGACGTGGACCGCGTGCGTGCCGGCGTGGGCTCAGACGACCGCATCGGCAAGCGTTTCCTCTTTGCCGGCGTGGGCTACGGCGGCAGCTGCTTCCCCAAGGATGTGTCGGCCCTGTTCAAGACCAGCAAGTCCTATGGCTATGACTTCAAGATCCTGGACGCGGTCATGACCGTGAACGATTTGCAGAAGCAGGTGATGGTCGAGAACCTCGAGACCTTCTACGGCAGTGACTTCAGCAAGCTCACCTTTGCCGTCTGGGGCCTGGCGTTCAAGCCCAATACCGACGACATCCGCGAGGCTCCCGCCCTCACGATCATCGCCGAGATGCTCAAGCGTGGCGCGAAGGTGAAGGCATACGATCCCGAGGCCATGTGGCAGGTGAAGACCTACACCGACCTGGACATCGAATATGTGGACCACCGCTATGCCGCACTCGAGGGTGCCGACGCGCTGTGCATCGTCACAGAGTGGAGCGAGTTTCGCACCCCAGACTTCGACAAGATCAAGGGCCTGCTCAAGAAGGCCGTGATCTTCGACGGTCGCAACATATTCGACCTGGAGCAGATGCGCGAGCTGGGCTTCTACTACAACTCGATCGGTCGTGGCGTGGTCAATGCACTGGAGTCCAACAAGGTGAATTCCTGAGCATGGCCGCCCCAAGAAAAAAACGGATTCTCATCACAGGCGGCGCCGGGTTCCTCGGCTCCCACCTCACCGACCGCGCCATCCGGGAAGGCTACCAAGTGATCGTGATGGACAATCTCCTCACCGGAGACATGGCCAACATCGCGCACCACTTCGGCAACCCCGACTTCCAGTTTGTGCTCCACGACATCACCGAATACGTGCACGTGGCCGGCGAGCTGGACTACATCCTGCACTTCGCCTCACCCGCAAGCCCCAAGGACTACCTGCACCTGCCGATCCAGACCCTCAAGGTCGGCTCGCTGGGTACGCACAAGATCCTGGGATTGGCCAAGGCCAAGGGCGCAAGAATGCTCATCGCGAGCACGAGTGAGGTCTATGGCGACCCACTTGTACACCCACAGGACGAGGAGTACTGGGGCAATGTGAACCCGATCGGCTCCCGTGGCGTGTATGATGAGGCCAAGCGCTTCATGGAGGCCATGACCATGGCCTACCACCGCTACCACGGCGTGGACACCCGCATCGTGCGCATCTTCAACACCTACGGCCCGCGCATGCGCTTGGACGACGGGCGTGCGCTGCCAGCATTCGTGGGGCAGGCATTGCGCGGCGAGGACATAACGGTCTTTGGGGATGGCAGCCAAACCCGCAGCTTCTGCTACGTGGACGATGAGGTGGATGGAATCTACCGTCTGCTGCACAGCGACTACCACAATCCGGTAAACATCGGCAACCCCGACGAGGTGACGATCCTTGAATTTGCCCAGGAGATCATCGCCCTCACCGGCACGAGCAGCAAGATCATTTTCAAGCCACTGCCCGAGGACGACCCCAAGGTCAGGCAACCCAACATCGAGCTGGCCAGGAAGCTGCTCGGCTGGGAGCCCCGCGTGTCGCGGCACGAGGGCTTGAAGACCACGATCGATTTCTTCAAAAACAAGATCAGCAATGGGCTTTAAGAAGCAAGAGACCGAGATCGAGGGCCTGGTGATATTGGAGCCGTCGGTCTTCAAGGACAGCCGGGGCTATTTCATGGAGGCCTACAGCAAGAAAGCCTTCGCCGAGATCGGGCTGCACATGGACTTCGTGCAAGACAACCTGTCTTACAGCACCAAGGGCATCCTGCGCGGCCTGCATTTCCAGAAGCCTCCATACGCCCAAGGCAAATTGGTGAGCGTCGTCAAAGGCCATGCGCTCGACGTGGCGGTCGACATCCGCAAGGACTCGCC
>JANMIM010001302.1:0-1081 GCA_031375795.1 Bacteroidota bacterium | reverse complement strand
CGACCACGCCATCCTCGCCAATGCCGTGAACCTCGCGGGCCACGTCTTGATCGACGACTATGCCATCATCGGGGGCATGAGCGCCATCCATCAATTTGTGCGCATCGGTCGCCACTCGATCTTGCAGGGCGGCTCACTCGTGGGCAAGGATGTGCCACCCTTTTGCAAGGGTGCCCATTTCCCGCTGCGCTATTCGGGCGTGAATGCCATGGGCCTCAAGCGCCGCAACTTTGACACCGCCGTCATCAACGAGGTGCAAGACGTGTACCGCATCCTCTTTGCCTCCGGCAAAAACGTCACCAATGCCTTGCAGGTGATCGAGGAGTCCATCGCCTCCTCTGCGATTCGCGACGAGATCCTCGCCTTTGTGCGGTCCTCTGAGCGGGGCATCATGAAGGGCTACCACGCCGGCAAGGATGACTAAGCTGGAGCTCAGCGGTCTCGGCAGGCGGTTCAACCGACATTGGATTTTTCGCAAACTCGACCTGCAAGCCACTGCCGGCGAGCGCATCTTGCTGTGCGGCGACAACGGCTCCGGCAAATCAACCTTGATGCGCATACTGGCCGGCCAACTTACGGCCACCGAGGGCAGCATCCGTCTCTGGGTAGAGGGCAAGGAAGTCGATCCCGAGGAATTTTACCAACACATCTCCTGGTCTGGGCCCTACATGGAGCTCTACACCGACCTGAACCTGCTGGAAGCCATCCAAATGCACGCCAGCTTCAGGCCGATGATGGCCACCCCTGCCGAAGTCATGCAATTGCTTCAATTGCAAGACCACGCGAGCAAACTCCTCAAGCATTTCAGTTCGGGCATGCTCCACCGCGTCAAGGTCGGCTTGGCCATCCTCACGCGGTCCCGTGTGCTGCTATTGGACGAGGCGACGACCAACATGGATGAAAGCAACTCAGCCCTCGTGCTGGGGCTGATGGACCGGTTTTTGGACGGCCGGCTGCTCATCTATGCGAGCAACAAGGTCGAGGAGTTTGGGCTGTTTGAGAGAAGGGTGACTTTGGGTTGAGGGGGATGTAGGAATCGAGGCTGCTCAAGCTTGTTTTGCAGACAAGCGCCTTTACCAAT
>JANMIM010001338.1:0-8013 GCA_031375795.1 Bacteroidota bacterium | reverse complement strand
CGGTCGCTCACGCGTGCGTCGGTGGATGAGCTGTTTTGGCTGATCCAGGACGGGACTGAGATTTTGATTCAGCGATGACGCCTGCTACTTGAACGGCACCAACTCCATGCGCATCGGTGTCTCGTTGCCGTTGTTGGTGAGCACAAGCAGGGTGGGGGTTAGGGTCACGATGTCCATTTCCCCGGTCACTTGGGCATCGTCTTCCTGGGTAATGAGGACTTTTTTGTTGGCGCTCAGCGACCACTTGCCGCGCTCGAGGTCGCCCATGAGGATCTCGTAGCGGCCATTTTTGTAGAATGTAAAGGAAGCATTGGCCATGAGGGCGGGACTCACCATCTCGCCTTGCAGGTTCAAGACATTGAGTTTCCAGCTCTTGGCGATCATTTCCTCGGGTGGAGTCGGCTTCTGATCCATTTTGCCGCCGCAACCCAAGACAAATGACAAACTCAGCAGGCAAAAAATAAAAGCGAAACGAGCACGTAGGTCCATATTCAATATGTTGTGGGCATGAAATTAGGGAAAAGGCTTCAAAAACAAAACCCAGCCTACTGAGCTGGGTTTTGCGAGTCTTTGAGTCTGGCGGTCGTGGGGGTGATCACGATTCGCTGGCAGCGCGGGGTCAGGCGCTGTAAAATCATAGCTTGAGGAACTTGTCTCAAAGACCAATCCGATATAGCGCGTCGGACAACAATAGTGGGTGATTCAGTCAACAACCTATAGATGCAAGCGCCGATCGGATTCCATAAACTGCGGTGATTTTTTTTGATTGTCTGGACAATCCGTTGTCAGTGAAGTACTTGTAAGCAGCGCTGCACGGCAATCTGCCGCAAGAAAATGCCCCCGCATTTCCACCAACGGGAAAAACGGGGGCAATCTCGCCGCTGTCGACGGCCAACTGAGGCGCACGGGCGCTCAAAACTCCAGCAAATCACCCACTTTGGGCAGGTAGAGCTTGGCGTTTTTCTTTTTGAAGAGTTCCTTGGCTTTGGCGTGGTCGATGGCAATCGCGGGGAATGTATCAAAATGCACGCCGATCACCTCGGTGCAACGCAACATTTTGGTCGCCCTCACGGCATCCTCGACGCCCATGGTATAGTTGTCGCCGAGCGGCAGCACCACAAAATCAAATTCGTAGTGCTTGCCAAAGAGCTTCATGTCGCTCATGAGGGCCGTGTCGCCCGCAAAATAGAAGGTGCCCTCGACGGTGTCCACGATAAATCCACCGGGGTTGCCCCCATAAGTGCCGTCTGGAAAACTGCTGCTGTGCACGGCATTCACATATTTCACCACGCCAAAGTCAAATTTCCATTGTCCGCCATGGTTCATGCCGTGCCCATTCTCAATGCCTTGCTTTTGCAGCCACACGACAATCTCGTGGTTGGAGATGCAAGTCGCACCGGTTTGCTGGGCGAGGGCCACAGCGTCGCCGATGTGGTCGCCATGGGCGTGGGAGATCAGGATGTAGTCGGCCTTGATATCGGCGAGCTTCACGTTGGCTGCCAAGGGGTTGCCGGTGATTAAGGGGTCAAACAACAGCGTTTTCCCGGAGACCTCGATGGCAAAGCAGGAGTGACCGTAGTACTTGAATTTCATAAGGGAATGATGTTGAAAGATAAATGAGCGATCGGCAGCCTCGTTGGGGGCGCCAAAGGAGCGCCGACCATGGCTGAACGAGCCGAAATTATCGAATTTTGATGAATCGAAAAACAAATTCGGCGTCGATTGGTCATTGTCTCCATGCAGATCACTGTCGTCTCGGGCACCAATCGCCCAGGAAATCTCAGCCTCAAGGTTGCTGGACTTTGCCGGGAAATGCTGGCTGAGCAAGGGCATGATGCCAAGCTGCTGGACCTGATGGCTTTGCCACGAGAAATCGCCTTTGACTACATCGGCAATTCAAAACAGAACGAATTTGCCCCTTTCCAGCAAGTGGTCGACGAGAGCAGCCACTTTGTTTTTGTCGTTCCGGAATACAACGGCAGTTTCCCGGGTATTCTCAAACTGTTCATCGACGCTTGCGATTACCCAGACAGCTTCAGGCACAAGTCGGCGGTACTGGTAGGCATCGCAGCCGGCAAGGATGGCAACGTGCGCGGATTGGCCCATCTCGAGGAGGTCTTGGCTTATTTTGGGATGACCGTCCATGCCCAGAATCTCACCTTGCCGCGGATCAGGCAGCGCTTGGAGGCAAATGGTCGATTTGCAGACGCACAGGCAGATCAGGCATTGCGCGGGCTATTGCAGGGTTACCTGCAATCTGTTTCGGTCTGAGCAGGCTCACCACCAGCCTTTCCATCTTCCCATGAAGTAGATGCCATAGCCAAAGCTGAGCGCCAACATTGTAAAGTAGGCCCAATTCCATCGCGACCTATCCTTGCTCAATGCCCGGGAAAAGGAAACGATCAAAGGCAGGAAGATGCAAAACAGGTAGATCGGTATTCTCCATTTCCATTTGGCAATGAAGAAATCGGTGCCGCTCACGCCCTTGTATTGCATGTTGCGACGCATGCCTTGCTCCATGTATGGACTCTCGGAAGCCTCTTCAAAGGTCACGCCGTCGTTGAGCATTTTGAAAAATAGCCTTTCTCCCTGGTAGGTGTCCACGTCGGTCTCGATGATGAGATAGCCCGAAAATGCAATCACAGCCATGAATAGCCAATTCAAAGCGGTATCGATCGCATACCGGCGCTTGCGTGCCCGCAACCGATCTGCTTGGTCGTCACCTTTGTCGTTGATGTCGCTCGATGAACTCATCCTATTTTGCAATGCTCAAGATTGAAGACCAGCATGGGGCTTGTGGGATGCATTGTATGCGCACTTGCTCCATGACCACAAATCTACATGTTACATGGATTCGGTGTAGCATGGGCGGCGCCCGTTTTTTGCATTATTTGTGGTTCGTCCATTGGTTTGGATTTTCGCACGAGGGTTGCTTTCCGCGCAGGATCATCGATCGGTGCCATCAACACAATGCCCCACCAAGCAGCGGCCATTCTCCCATTTTCCCCGCCATTGATCGTCAGGGATGATATTGCCTTGCAGATCGAGTGAATTTCCTTGCACGTCCTTTTTGATTTCTGTGAATCTGCCCTCCGAAACCAGCGCGACGATGGACGAAATGAGCTCCGCTTCCGACTGCTGCCGCAATTCGTATCCAAATGCCAGACCAATACGGTTGTTTTGCAGGTCCATCATCGAGGCCACGGCATCTTGCACGCTGCCATCCTCCAATTGGCCGCGATCAAATTCCTTGCGATTGCCCTTCTCATACGCTTTTCCGAGTCGATAGGCCCTACGGGCTGGAATTTCCCTCACGAGCAATGCCATCCAGATTCCATGGCGAAATGCATCCAGTTTCCCGCCGCTGTAGTCAGACCCGATGCGGGCCGTGTGGGCGACAGAGTCCGTGAGCGCCAATGCCCGTCGGCTGATGGGCAGCGCCTTACGTGCCGCCCATGGATGGCAGAGCGTCCATCGCTTCATCGGCCCACTGAGCTGCTTGAATTGCGCCAGTCGTGTTTGGGAGAATGCAGGTACTGCTACAATGCAGAGCAGCAGCGCAATGAAGGCGGAATGCCTCAGAAATCTATGATCGGCAATCTCCATAGGCCTCTAAAATCAAACCGCAAAGAGCGCAAAGGCTCGCAAAGAAAAACAACTCTGCGAACCTCTGCGCCCTCCGCGGTTTTCTAAATCTCAGGAGCAAATGCGCTCGTAATCAGCTCACAATCTCAGACCGCGTACTCAGCCGTCGGCGGGCAGGTGCAGACGAGGTTGCGGTCGCCGTAGCTGTTGTCGATGCGGGCCACCGATGGCCAGAACTTGTTGGCGACGACGTAGGGGTAGGGGAATGCGGCCTTTTCGCGGCTGTAGGCATGCGTCCAGTCGTTGGCCGTGATCACCTTCATCGTGTGGGGTGCGTTCAGGAGCACATTGTCCTCCAGGCTCGCCTTGCCACTTTCAATTTCCTTGATCTCCTCGCGGATCCCGAGCATGGCGGCGATGAACTTGTCCAGCTCATGCTTGCTCTCGCTCTCGGTCGGCTCGATCATGAGCGTGCCTGCGACCGGGAAGCTCACCGTGGGTGCGTGGTAGCCGTAGTCCATGAGGCGCTTGGCGACATCGCCGGCCTCGACATGGGTGGCCTGCTTCCACTGCCTGAAGTCCATGATGAATTCGTGTGCCACACGGCCATTTTTCCCGACATAGAGGATGGGGAATTCCTTTTCGAGCGCCGTCTTCAGATAGTTGGCGTTGAGGATGGCATATTTGGTGGCATTGGTCATGCCGTCTGGGCCGAGCATGCGGATGTAGCCGTAGCTGATGAGCAAGATCAAGGCAGAGCCCCAGGGTGCTGCCGACACGGCGTGGATGGCCTTGTCGCCGCCCGTTTGCTGGAAGGGGTGACCGGGCAGGTAGGGGGCCAATTTTGCATTGACGCAGATCGGGCCCATGCCGGGACCGCCGCCCCCGTGGGGGATGGCAAAGGTCTTGTGCAGGTTCAAGTGGCACACGTCGGCCCCGATGTTGGCGGGGTTCGTGAGGCCCACCTGGGCGTTCATATTGGCGCCGTCCATGTACACGAGGCCGCCATTGTCGTGGATGAGCTGGCAGATCTCGATGATGCTCTCCTCAAACACGCCGTGGGTCGATGGGTAAGTGACCATGAGCCCAGCCAATACGTCCTTGTATTCGATGGCCTTGGCGAGCAGTGCATCGACCTGGATATTGCCATTTTCATCGCAGGGGGTCACGACGACTTCCATGCCGGCCATGACGGCGCTCGCTGGATTGGTACCGTGTGCCGATGAAGGGATCAGCACGACGGTGCGGTGATGGTCGCCGCGGTCCATGTGGTAGGCCCGCATCACCATCAAGCCTGCATATTCGCCTTGCGCACCAGAGTTGGGTTGCAAGGAGGTCGCTGCGAATCCGGTGACTTCGGCCAAATATTGCTCGAGCTCGCTCACAATCTGTGCATAGCCCGCTGCTTGCGCCATCGGTGCAAAGGGGTGCATGCCTGCCCATTCTGGCCAGGTCAGTGGCAGCAGTTCGGCGGCGGCGTTGAGTTTCATCGTGCATGATCCCAGTGGAATCATGGACGTGGTCAGGGACAAGTCCTTGTTTTCCAGACGCTTGATGTAGCGCATCAATTCGCTCTCGCTGTGGTAGCGGCTGAAGATGTCGTGGGCCAAGACCTCGACTTCGCGCTCCAGGTGCTCTGGGAAGATCAGTTCGACACCTGCGGCCAGGGCCTGCAGGTCGGCATGGTCGTAGCGCTTGCCAGCCGCCGCCGCAAAGGCATCGATCAATTTGTGGAGTTCCTCTGGCGAATGCGTCTCGTCGAAGGCGATGCTCACGCTACCGCCGTCGATGTACCGCAGGTTGATGCGGCGATCCTCTGCCGCTTGGCGCAGCTTAGCTGCCGAGACGCTGCCTAGCTGGATGTGGATCGTGTCAAAGAAAAGCTTGTTGGACTGCTCGTATCCCAGTTTTTGGAGTTCGCCGGCGACGAGGCGCGCCATCGTGTGTACGCGCAGCGCGATGTTGCGCAAGCCCTCGGGGCCGTGGTACACGGCATACATGCCCGCCATGATGGCCAGCAATGCCTGTGCCGTACAGATGTTGGAGGTCGCCTTCTCGCGTTTGATGTGCTGCTCGCGCGTCTGCAAGGCCATGCGCAATGCAGGATTGCCCTGTGCGTCGATCGACACGCCGATGATGCGGCCCGGGATCTGGCGCTTGAAGTTGTCGGTCGTCGCAAAAAAGCCTGCGTGTGGTCCGCCAAAACCCATGGGCACACCGAAACGCTGGCTGTTGCCGACGACGACGTCGGCCCCGATGGCGCCGGGGGACTTGAGCAGGGTGAGCGCGAGCAGGTCGCTGCCAAATACGCTGAAGGCACCGACTTCCTTGGCCTTGGCGGTCAGGGAGGCATAGTCCTCGACGTTGCCGGCGGCGTTGGGGTATTGGAGCATGATGCCAAAGACCATGTCGTCAAATTTCCATTGGCCCGGGGCGGCGACCTCGACCTGGATGCCGAGGGGCTCGGCACGTGTCACCAAGATGTCGATCGTCTGGGCAAAGACATCGCTGGAGACGAGGAATCGGTTGGCGGGTGCGCCTTTTGCGCGCTTGTTTTTTTCATGGTACACCATGATCATGGCCTCTGCGGCGGCGGTGCCTTCGTCGAGCAGCGAAGCATTGGCGAGGGCCATGCCCGTGAGGTCGGCGACCATGGTCTGGAAATTGAGCAGGGCCTCGAGGCGGCCCTGGGCGATCTCGGCCTGGTAGGGGGTGTACTGGGTGTACCATCCTGGGTTTTCCAGGATGTTGCGCTGGACCACCGGCGGCACGACGGTGCCGTAGTAGCCCAGACCGATGAAATTGGTGAAGACCTGGTTCTTGGAGGCGATCTCGCGCAGCAATTTCAGGTAGTTGTATTCGCTGAGCGCCGCAGGCGTGTTCAGATCTTTTTTGAGCCTGATGGCTGCTGGCACGGTCTGCTCGATCAGCTGATCGAGGGAGTCGGCGCCGATGGCCTTGAGCATATCTGCCGCCTCAGCCGCAGATGGGCCGATATGACGGGTTTCAAAACGATCGGTGGAAGCAAGGTTTACCTTCATAATCCCGTAGTGTCGATGTTTCAATCTTGAAAACGGGGCAAATGTAGGGAATTGGACGCGGAAAATGCAGCCCCCTGCATGCACATTTTATCCAGATGTTTCCGAACGATGGGCGCGTCGATCGGTAGGCCCTTGCTCGATGTCCGCAGGGCAATCGGTTCTCAATGCTGGTCGACGACCCGCCACTTGGGATCGCGCAAGATGTACTGCGTGCCGACCATCCCTTGACTCACAGATCCATCCGGTGCACGGAGGTCCTCTGCCTTGTGCTCGATGAGTTGCAGCCTGCCAGTGACCTCGACCGTTTTTTCATGGACCTCGGGGGTCCAGGCTTGCAGTCCATCGACAAAATATTTGCCTGCCATGGCGCCTGCCTTGCTGTTGAGGGCCTGGCCTTGGATGGTGATCGTGGTGCCGTTCATGGGGGTGGTAGCGTTGGTGATGGGATGCGTGGCCGATGGTTTGATGGATTGGCAGCCGACGAGCAGCGAACAGATCAGGAGTGCAGCGAGCCCAAGCTTCATATATATCAATGTCTTTTCGAGCTAAAAACTACGAAGTTTTTTGTCAAGCAGCGCTGAAATTGCTTTGCCAGCCTGAATTCACCCCTTGAAATCGAAATTGATTGCGAAATCCCCCATCCGGCCCCTTGCCTCATTGATCGTCCTGGCCTATGTTTGCCCAATGCAGCGTTTGGTTCAGTTTGTTAAGGGGCGGAATGTCAATCACTTGGTGGCGAGGATTTTGTTGTTTGCATTGACCCTGGCCGCCCGTCCGGCATTCTCCCAAGCCATCGAGGCCACGTTTTCAGGGCAATGGGCTGAGACGGTCTGGAATTTTGAATTCCATCCGGACGGTACATTCAAGCGCACCTCCCAAGGACATTTTGGCGACCCGGTCTACGAGGGCACCTATGAGCGACGTGGCGACACCATCGAGATGCTCACAGGCCATCAAGAAACCTGGGGCACCATCAACCGCTATTATCTGCTGCTGGAAGAAAAGACGCTCGTGGATCTCCACACACTCGATGATTATGTGCGGGGCAATGATCAGTGGAACCATTTGAGCAAACCACGCTACGACCTGCTGCCTCCATTCGACTACGACACGGCTGTCTGGGTCAGTCGAGCGGAGTTTGAGGCGCTTGCGCAGCAAAGTTACGATTGGTTGCTCGCAGGGAGTTTCGGCAAAATGGATGTGAACCAACATGTGCAGACCTTGCGGGTGATCAACACCTTTCTCATGCGCCCGAAGGAAATAGGTCAGATGGCGATCGCCTCGACGTTCAATGCGATGAAAGGGAATTCGGCTTACGAAAACTACCTCCGCAGCAATTTTGAGAACATTCCTAGCCGGGGCATGGGTTGGTATTTTCCGCGCTTGC
>JANMIM010001336.1:0-4776 GCA_031375795.1 Bacteroidota bacterium | reverse complement strand
CCACCGCCACCCTCTCCTGCGACCTCACACCCTGGGGATTCCACGCCATGATTTTGTCCGCCCGCACAGGCACCGTGTTCATCGACCCCTATGCCATGGGCGACACCCAGCTCTACATCTCCTACCTGCGCAAGGATTTTGTGCCTGTGAACAAGGTGATGACCTGCGACTTTGTCGGCACTGCCTCGGAGATGGCACCCGGTGGCGCACCCAATGCGTTCCGCTTTTTTGGTGATTGCATCAAGCGCACCTATCGGCTTGCACTGTCGGCCACGGGCGAATACACGGCCTTCCATGGCGGCACGCTGGCACTCGCACAAGCCGCCCAGGTCACGACCATGAACAGGGTCAATGGCGTCTATGAGCGTGAAATGGCCGTGAGGCTGTTCATCGTCGCCAACAACAACGTGATCGTCTACACCAATGCAGGCAGCGACCCGTTTACCAACGGGAACCCCGGCGCGATGATCAATGAAAACCAGACCAACACCAACACCATGATTGGCTCGGCCAACTATGACATCGGCCACGTCTTTGGCACCAACTCGGGTGGCTTGGCTGGTCTGGGTGTCGTATGTAGTGCAGGCAACAAGGCCCGTGGCGTCACAGGTTCTGGCGCCCCCATCGGCGACCCATTCGACATCGACTACGTCGCACACGAAATGGGACACCAATTTGGCGGCAACCACACCTTCAACTCCAATCAAGGCGCTTGCTCGGGTAATCAAAACAATGGCACTGCCATGGAGTGCGGCTCGGGCACCACGATCATGGCCTATGCAGGCATCTGCGGTGCCCACGACGTGCTGCCCAACAGCGACGACTATTTCCATACGGTAAGTTTGAGGGAAATGTACACCTTCATGGCTGGCAGCGGTGGTAGCTGCGCCGGCCTGCCGGGCATCACGAACAATCAGCCCGTGCTCACCTTGTCCAGCAACTACACGATCCCACGCAGCACGCCCTTTGTGCTCACGGCTGTAGCGACAGATGCCGATGGCGACCCGATCACATATTGCTGGGAGCAATATGACAATGCCACCAACACGCAGCCGCCCGTCTCCACCAACACCGGTGGCCCACAATTCCGGTCACGTCCACCGAGCGTCAGCGGCAGCCGCTATTTCCCACGCTTGAGCGACTTGGCTGCAGGCACGGTCTCGCAGTGGGAAGTCCTGCCCAGCGTGACGCGCAACATGAAATTTGCCTGCTACGTGCGTGACAACCGCCCGGGCGGTGGTTGCGGCGACAACGATACCATGACCGTGCGCGTGCTCAGCACCGCAGGCCCGTTTGTCGTCACAGCCCCCAACACAGCGGTGACATGGCCTGCCAACAGCGTGCAAAACGTGACCTGGAACGTCGCGGGCACCACAGCCGCCCCGATCTCGGCCGCCAACGTGAACATCTACCTCTCCACAGACGGTGGACTCACATTCCCCACGACCCTGGCCACCAACGTCACCAACAACGGCACCTTTGCGGTCACCGTCCCCAACACGCCTACCACGACTGCAAGGGTCATGGTCAAGGCCAGCACCAACGTCTTCTTTGACATCAGCAATGTGAACTTCACGATCACAGCGCCTGCCCAGGACTATGCGGTGAACCCGACGACGACCACACAAGCCGTCTGTGCACCCGCCAATGCCGTGTACACGATTGCGATCCAAAGCATCGGTGGGTACACTGGCGCGGTCACGATGTCAGCCACTGGCGTGCCGGTGGGTGGCACAGCAACATTCTCCCCCAATCCTGTGACCCCTGGCAACAACACCACGATGACCATCTCGGGCACGGGGGGCATTGCGCCGGGCACCTACACGATCACGGCCGCGGGAAATGCTACTTCTGGCATCCACACCAATACCGTTACGCTCTCGGTCACCAGCGGTGTGCCGAGCGCCGTGGCCCTCACCATCCCCGCCAACGCTGCCACCAACGTGGGCACCGCCGCACCATTGACCTGGGTGGCACAAACCGCATCGACCTACAACATCGACATCGCCACCGATGCTGCCTTTACCACCATCGTGCGCTCGGCCACCGGGCTCACATCGGCGACTTACACGCCTGCTCCAGCATTGGCCAGCAGCACCACGTATTATTGGAGGGTCAGGGCAGTGAACGGTTGCGGCAATGGGGCATTCTCCACGGTACGCAACTTCACGACCGACGCTGTGCTGTGCTACACGCGGGCCAGCACGACGATACCTGTGGCGATCACCGCCACGGGAACCCCCGTCGTGTTTGACAGCGTTTATTTTGCCATCGGTGGTACGGTCACCGACGTGAACGTCACCAACCTCGTCGGCACGCACACCTACGTGAGCGACCTGCGGGTGACCCTCATCGGCCCGACCGGCGTGAACGTGGTCCTGTTCACGGGGCTATGCACCAGCCTCGACAACTTCAACCTGAAGTTTGACGATGCAGGTCCTGCCTACAACACCATCCCTTGCCCACCCACCAACGGATTGACCTATCACCCCAGTGGGAACTTGGCTGCATTCAATGGAACGCTGCCTACGGGCTGGTGGAAGCTGAAGGTCGAGGACTTGTTTGACCAAGATGGCGGTTCGCTCACGGCTTGGACCATCAACGTCTGCTCCAACAACTCCTGCGTGATGACGGCGAGCATTCCGCCGACCACGCCTGTCAACTGCTTTGGCGGCAGCACGGGTGCTGCAACGGCGACCCCTGTCGGCGGTGGCGGCCCATTTACCTACCTCTGGAGCAATGGTGCCACGACACCCTCGATCACCAACGTCCCGGCAGGCACATACAATTGCACCGTGACCGATAGCTGGGGCTGTGCGGCACCCGCCGTCGCCGTGATCACCCAACCTGCAGCCGCCTTGGCAGCAACCACGACACCCACGGCGACCACCTGCGGTGCGGCAAACGGTGGTGGCACAGCAAACCCGACGGGCGGTACCGCTGGCTACACCTACCTGTGGAGCAATGGCGCCACCACACAGGCCCTGAGCAACGTGGCCAGCGGCAACTATACCGTGACGGTCACCGACAACCGCGGATGTACCACCACGGCAGCCATGAACGTAGCAGCATCGACCGCCATCGCCGCCAATGCCACCAGCAACACGCCTGCCTTGTGTGGGCAGAGCAATGGTTCGGCCACTGTGGCAGCCACCGGCGGCACAGGCGTTTACACCTACATGTGGAGCAATGGCGCGACCACCCAGACGATGAGCGGTGTCGCGGCGGGTGCATACACCGTCACCGTCACCAGCGGCGTGGGCTGTACGACCACGGCCTCGGTCACCGTGGCCAGCGCTGGAAACGTGACCGCCAACGTCATCTCTGTCGTCCACACCTCTTGCGGCCTCAACAATGGCGCAGGGACTGCCAACCCTGGAGGCGGCACATCCTACACATATCTTTGGAGCAATGGTGCCACGACCCAGACCGTTACCGCACTGGCAGCTGGCACCTACACCGTGACGGTCACCGACGTCACCAGTTGCACGGCCACCAGCACCCTGGTCATCAACCCATCCAATGCCGTGACGGCCAGCACGAGCAACGTCGTGCAGACGACTTGCAACTTGAGCAACGGTGCTGCCACTGCGGCCGGATCGGGCGGAAATGGCGCATTCACCTATCTCTGGAGCAACGGAGCCACCACCGCATCGGTGACGGGATTGGCACCCGGCACCTACACCGTGACGGTCACCGACGGGCTCAACTGCACGGGCACGAGCTCGGTGGTGATCTCTGGCTCGACGGCAGTCGCAGCCGCAGTTCCCAACTTCACGCACACGACCTGTGGCCAAAACAACGGCGTCGCTTCAGCGGTCGCCACGGGCGGCACTGGTCCTTACACCTATCTCTGGAGTGACGGGCAGACCACTGCCGTCGCTACCGGACTTGCGGCAGGTACCTATACGGTCACCGCCACCGACCAAAGCGGCTGTACGAGCACGTCCACGGTCACCATCAATGCCAGCACTGCTGTCACCGTGACGCTGGGATCGCAATCAAATGTCGATTGTTTTGGAGGGACTACGGGATCGGGAACCGCCACGCCTACGGGTGGCACGGGCCCCTACACCTACCTCTGGTCAGATGGTCAGACGACCGCCACCGCCACAGGATTGGCTGCCGGGCAATACCAGGTAACCGTGACGGATGCCGCTGGCTGTACGGGTACGGTGGGCACGCTCATCACACAGCCTGCGAGCGCGCTGGCAGCGACCTCTACGGTCACCAACGAAAGCAACGCTGGCGCCAACGACGGCAGCATAGCGCTGACACCGACGGGAGGCACCGCGCCCTACACCTATCTCTGGAGCGACGGGCAGACCACGCAGACCGCCACCGGCTTGGCGGGTGGCATGTACACCTGCACCATCACCGACGTCAATGGCTGCACCACCGTCGTCACAGCGACCGTGAGCACGCTGGTGGCCGTGAATGCTGCCTCACAACTGGGCTTGGAAGTTTACCCCAATCCCAACCTGGGCAATTTCCACGTCGCCTATGACCTCGGCGCCCCCGAGGACTTGACGGTGACCGTGTACAACAAGCTCGGGCAGCGTGTCTGGCAACAAGTGATCAGCGGTGCCACCAAAGGCACGGTCGAGGTCGCCCTCACAGACAAGGCCGCAGGTGTCTACTCCGTGGAAATGCAGGCTGGCAATACCGTGGCTACCAAGAAGGTAGTCGTCGGAAAATAAGCTCCAGCAACTTGAAATCGCGTCGTGCCGTGGGAGGGATCCTGCGGCACGACGTGTTTGTGCGGTGGCATCGGCG
>JANMIM010001217.1:0-1827 GCA_031375795.1 Bacteroidota bacterium | reverse complement strand
GGACATCGCCGACCTGCCGGATGGGATGTATGTGGTGCGGCTGAGCTATGGCAACAAAGCCGAGGTGAAGCGATTGGTGGTGGCGCATTGAGGGGTCAATCGCGGTGCCGCCTAGGATTCTTGCGGTGCGCGGCCTCCTGAAAATTGTTGCAAATGCAGCTTGATTTGCGGCGTGTCCATGATCCCGGATTTCTCCAGGGCGTCGATCGTCTGATTCACGACGACATACAGCGCGGACTCGCCACCGTAGAAGATGGTCTTGCCATTGAGGTATTCCAGGAGATTGGAATGCGCAAAGAAGACGAGCCTCACGGGCTCGGGCAATTCCCAATCGTCGTCTTGCAGTGCCACGATGGGTTCCACAAATTCATGGCTGAGTGCCTTCAAGGCAGCCGCGCCGGTTTCCGAGCGGCAATGACCAGGCTGTGAGAGCTCGGCCTTCATGATCGCCAAGGCTTCCTGGGGCAGCGTGGCGCTGATCACGTGACGCAAGCCCACGACCCCGTCGACGTAGCTGCGATCATCCTTTTCCGCAAACCTTGTCCAAATCGGCATCGCCAATTCCGCAAAATGGACCGCCATCGCCACCTGCCCCTGCTGAGGCAGACCGTTGATCAATTCCTGGAGTGTATAAGCCATACTTTGCGTGAATTTGTAGTCCCTCCCAAAAGCGATTGCCCACCACATCGAATCCCGAAGTGGTGGGCAGCGCTCAAATCCCGGCCATGATTAGCGCAAATCCTTTAGAATCGCGCAGGCCTCGTTCAGGTAAATGTCCTTGCTCAAACCCTCGACCCAATCCTTGTTGAGTTTTTGGCGGATGGTGTCGGTGCCAATCGTCGCCAAGTCGGCGGGCAGGTTGATCACCGTCGTGCCCTTGATCGGGCTAAACGACTTCTTGTAGGCCTCCGACTCATCCTTCAGTTGCTTCTGCTCCTTGCGGTAGGCTTCGAGGTTCAAGGTGCTGTACTTGTCGTCGCGCTGTGCCTTCATGCGTTGGGCGTTGTCCTCGACCACCTTGAAGCTCGGGTTGCTCCCCATGCGCTCGCGGGAATTTTTGCGCACCTTGTTGTAGGCGTTTTGATCCAGCTTCCAGACATTGTATTGGCAGGCGGGAATCTCGTCCCAAGGCATCACGTAGTCTTGCTCGCCCTCGCCACGATCGACGTAAGCGTAGGCGTCTGGGATGATCACATCGGGGGTCACGCCCTTGAGCTGGGTCGCACCACCATTGATGCGGTAGAATTTTTGCGTCGTGAGCTTGATGGAGCCCAGCGGCTTGAAGTCGTTTTCGCCCCTGACATAGCTGTCCAGGTCAAAGAAGCGCTGCACGGTGCCCTTGCCAAACGTCGGGGTACCGACGATGATGCCACGCTTGTAATCTTGGATGGCGGCGGCCATGATTTCAGAGGCCGAGGCGCTACTGCTATTGACCAAGATCACGAGCGGCCCGTCATACACCACCTTGGGATCGGTGTCTTCGAGCACCTGCGAACCCGAGCCATTGCGGTTGCGCACCTGCACCACGGGCCCTTGGTCGATGAAGAGACCTGCCATTTCCACGACGTCCATCAGGGAGCCGCCGCCGTTGTTGCGCAAGTCGAGCACGACGCCGTCGATGCCTTCAGCCTTGAGTTTCTCCAGCTCGATGCGCACGTCCTTGGCACAAAAACGGCCATTTTTGTTTTGGAAGTCGGCATAAAACTTAGGCAATTTGATGTAGCCGATGCCTTTGGAGGAGCTGCTGTTTTTGATGATGGCCGAGCGTGCAAAGGTTTCCTCGAGCACCACGACATCGCGGATGATCGGGATGATCTTGGTGCCGCC
>JANMIM010001330.1:0-8648 GCA_031375795.1 Bacteroidota bacterium | reverse complement strand
AAGGCGTCGATGGTCTCCTGCGCGGTCTGTGTCGGGAAGCCATACATGAGGTAGGCATGCACCATGATGCCTGCATCGGTAAATGCATCGGCCACACGCGCCACCTGTGCGACGGTCACGCCCTTTTTCATCTTGGCGAGCAAGCGATCACTTGCCACTTCCAACCCGCCCGAGACCGCGATGCAGCCCGAGGCCTTGAGCAATCTGCACAAGTCGGGCGTAAAGCTCTTTTCAAAGCGGATATTGGTCCACCACACGACCGTGATGCCGCGCCGCAAGATTTCCAATGCCAGGTCGCGCATGAGCGCGGGCGGAGCAGCCTCATCGACAAAGTGAAAACCGTGCTCACCCGTCTGCGCGATCAGCTCCTCGATGCGGTCGCAGAGCAAGCCTGCCGTCATGGGCTCATAGCGCTGGATGTAATCCAAGCTCACGTCGCAGAAACTGCATTTGCCCCAATAGCAGCCATGTGCCAAGGTCAGCTTGTTCCAGCGGCCGTCGCTCCAGAGACGATGCATGGGATTCACAATCTCGATCACGCTCAGGTACTGCTGCAATGGCAGGTCGGCATAATCTGGGGTCCCCGTCTCACGCTGCGGGACGTCTTTTTCCCGGGCGCCATTGTGGTAGATGACCTTGCCATTTTCCCGCGCAAAAATGCGCTTCAGTGCCCCTGCATCACGCCGGCCCTCCAAGTGCGCCAGCAAGATTTGGAGCGGTGCCTCGCCGTCGTCGAGCGAGATGAAATCCACGTAGTCAAAGACACGTGGGTCGCGCAACGTCCGCAATTCGGTGTTTGCAAAACCGCCGCCCATCACCACTTTCACCGCTGGATGTTGTGCATGCAGGTATTGCCCGCACTTGAAGGCGCCAAAGAGGTTGCCGGGAAATGGCACGCTCAACCCGACGACGTCGGGTTGCCACAGCGCCATTTTCTCTGCCAGCACCTCCACCAGCACTTCCGACACCAGCGAATGCTCCATCCGCAAAGCCGCCTCCAATTCGTCGAAATGCGTCGCCGTCCTGCCGAGCCGCTCGGCATAGCGGCTGAATCCAAAATGCGGATCGATCGCCTCGGTGATCAAGTCACCCAAGTCCTCCAGATACAAGGTCGCCAAGTGCCGGGCCTGATCCTGCGTCCCCATCGTGCCAAATGCCCATTCCAAGTCCTCCAACTCTCCAAACCGCCCAGCCTCTGGCAGGAAACTCCGGTCGGCGATCACGTGCGCCAGCGTGGGATTCTTGTGTTGCAAAAAGGCGATCACGGGGTCGATGGTGCGCAGGTAGACGGCTTTCAATTGACAAATCCGGCTGGCGTTTTCGCTCAAGGTGCCGGCCGATGCCTCGGCCCGGGCAAAGGCCTTTTGGAGGCCCTGCTTGCAAAACAGGCGCAAGATGACCTCGATCCCGAGGTCGGCTTGGTGCGCCTCATGGCCGATGGTCTTGAGGAAGCCTTGGAGATAGGCCGTTGCCGGATAGGGTGTATTGAGCTGTGTAAACGGCGGGGTGAGCAACAGTACTTTCATTGCCCTATTCCCTCGCGTTGAGATCGATGCCGCGGCATGTCATTTGGAGACGGATGCGCTCAGATTCACCTGCATCCAGATGCGTACCGCTGTGGGGCCGCTATTGGTGGAGCGGGGGCCGGGCATGGGCGTGCTGCCGATGCCGCCCATGGTCGCATTGGTGCCGGGCATGTTGCCGTTCAAGTTGCCATTGCTGCCAGGCATGCCGCCGGCCATGTTGCCACCGGGCACGCCAGAGCTACTCATGTCTGAACCCGATGGCTTGTCGGCTGTCGGGCTGGGGATCTCCAGCATCATGTTGAGATTGGGCAGGTCTTCGGGACGCTCGGCACCGAGCATCTTGAACGGCACACCGACCATGTAGACCAGGACCTCAGTGCTGTCCATCCCCACCTTGTACACGATGTTCTCGGCGTTGACGGCCAGGTCGATCGCACGCAACTCTTCGCCGACATGCCAGTGGGCGGTCGTGGAAGGTGGGAAGAGGTTGCGTTGCAGCATGCCGCCACCGATCATCTCATCGTCCTTGATGGGCATCTTGGGGCCCTCGTCTTGGTCATAGACGGGGTACTTCAGCCAGGTCGTTCCTTTTTTCTTGCCTTCGGTGTCGAAGTGGACGATCGCTCCAAACTTGCGAACGCGCATGATCGTAGCGTAGTTGTCGGTGTCGAAGCGCAGGTACACATGGGTGTTGTCATTGCTGACCATGTACCGTATCTTGGATTCGGAGTCGTAATGTGCGTTTTGAACCAAACTGATGCCTTCCTTTTCCATCGGCGAATTCACCATTGGAAGTTTGGTACAGGCCATCGTGGCCATGAGGATCATCCATAACGCTATTGCTCTCGCCTTCATTTATTTTACATGAATGAGTGGCAAATCTACGCTTTATTTTGGGTTCATTCAGGGGAATGAAGGTACACGAGATTGCCCTCGCTGTCCTGAAACCCACCGACATAGCCCATCCCTGGTGCAATCAGGAATTTTTCATTGACCACCTGCCCTCCTGCAGCCACGACACGATCGAGGACAACCGACAAGTTCTTGCCGCCGTTCAGATACACCTTGGAGCCTTCATGGGAGGGCACGTACCCTCTTGCTGCCTTGACGATCGCACCCCCGATGCCACCTTTGGCTTGGTCATACAACAGGAATCCCATCTGCAAGTGTCCCATGAGCATCTCGGGCATTTCATAATCAAAAATTGTACTGTAAAAGGCCTTTGCCCTGGCAAAATCCGATACCGGGATCTCAAACCATGCAACCGCGTTGTGTAGCATTTCCATGATGTCTTTTTATTGGGGCCGATCACATTGCCTTAGATTCTACGCCACCACAATTGAAAGATAAAACAAATCGTTGATCCCAAGGCCAATAGGGTGAATTTTTTCTCCTACTGGAAACGGCAAGGGCGACAATTCTTCATCGAGGCCCTTGCCATATTCGATCCCTTGCCTCCCTTACTCCTTTACAAACCGCACCACCGATTGATGGGTCTTGTTTTGGCGGAAGGTCGTAATCTTCAAGAGATAGGGGGCCGACGCAAGGTCACTCACGTCAAACACCGCCACGTCCATAAGGTGGGCCATGTCATAGTCACGCACGTTCTGGCCAAACATGTCCCAAATCTCCACCGTGATCGGCCAGTCGATCGGGCTCAGGGTGCGCAGGTTCAGCGTACCATTCGTGGGGTTTGGATACAGGCTCAAGCCTTCCAAGTCCTCGACTTGCTCTGCCACACCCACGGGATTCACATACACCGTCCCGCTCGCACCTGAGCAGCCGTTGGTGTCGGTCACCACGACGTGGTAGAAGCCAGCCGTGACAGGGACGTAGGAGCTGCCGATGGCTCCCACGATCGGATTGCCACCGAGGTACCATTGGTAAGAGCTGAAAGGTCCTGTAGAAAGCGTGCCTTGGCTGAGGGTAACGACAGGTGTAGGCAAGGCACCCACCGTGACGGTTACGGGCGCGCTCGCACGGACACAGCCAAATCCGTTGGAGACCGTGACGGAATAAGTGCCCGGCGAACTGACGGTGATCGATGCGGTCGTTTCGTTCGTGCTCCACTGATAGCCTGCGTAGCCCGTCTGCACATCCAGCACAAGCGTACCGCCGCTACACAGCACGGCGTTTGGTCCAGGTGTGATCACTGGCAACGGATCGGTGAATGGTACGTAGGTCACCAAGACAGTATCCGACGTGTTGCAACCATGAACGTCCACAGCAGTGAGGCTGATCGTCCCGCCAGATCCACCGACGGCGATGCTTTGCGTGGTAGCGCCGGTACTCCAATTGTAATCCGTCAAGCCGGGGTCGCCATTCAAGACGACCGTGTCACCATCGCAAATGTTCAGCGAGCCCACAGGAGTGATGATGTCGTAATCCACGAGGAAATCAGTAACCCGCACGGTATCGCGGTCGCTGCAACCTTCTGATGTCCAGATGGTACAGATGTAGTCGCCGGGTGTGGAGATCGTGATCGTCGAGTTTTGCGTACCGTTGTTCCAGAGATAGGCGGCATAGATCGGCGGAGCCTCAAAAACGAGCGATGTCCCAGGACACTTGGAGGTGTCTGCCCCCAAGGCAAGCACTGGAATAAGCCCCAGTTGCACCGTGTCGATGCCGAATATCTGACAGCCGAGGTCATCTGTCACGGTGACCGTGTAGATGCCGGCGGCAATACCTGTCAAGGAATTCAACGTCGATCCCGTACTCCAGAGGAAATCATAGGCAGCGCAGTCCTGACCGCCAGACACAAATGCTGCGATCGAGGCCGTGGAGTCGCCTGCACAAGCCACGGTATCCCCAAGGATCACGAGCGACAGCGGAGCAGGGGCCGTGATCACGATGCTATCCAATGCTTGGTTTTGGAGTTGGTCCGTCACCGTCACGTAATAGGTCCCTGCACCCAATCCCGTGGCCGTTTGCGTCGTCGCTCCCGAGCTCCAGGCATATTGGTAGGGCAAGCAGCCGCCCGATACCTCGGCAGTGGCCGTGCCATTGAGATCACTGGCGCAAGCCAAGTGATAACCACATCCTTGTAATGTACTCGTCGCATTCAAGCCCAGCACGCGCGGCGTCACGGTCACGGAGAAAGTACATGTGCTGGTATTCCCATTCACATCGCTCGCCGTGTAGATGACTGCTGTCTGACCAAGTGGGAAGGTCGCTCCAGGCGACAAACTGCCAACCACCGACTGTACCGTGCATTCGTCGGTCGCCGTCGCAGCATTCCATGTGGCAATGGCACCACAAATTGCGCTGTCGGCGGTCATGACGATCGGCCCTGGACAAGTGATCATCGGGTCGATCGAATCAATGACCGTCACCGCAGAAAGGCACAATGTCGCGTTGCCATGGGTGTCGGTCACCGTCAACAGCACGTTGTTGGGGCCGACGTTGGCACAGGTAAATGTGCTCTGGCTCAAGTTTTGGCTCCCGATGCCGCAAGCGTCGGTCATGCCAGGGTCGACCATCGCAGGGGTGATGGCAGCATTTCCCAAGCCGTCCAAGTACACCGTGAGGTTGGTGCAGGGGAGGTAGACCGGCGGAATGGTATCCAACACACTTACCGTTCCCGTGCAAAACCCAGTATTGCCATGGTTGTCGGTGACCGTGAGCGTCACCGTGTTGTTGCCGACGTTGGCGCAACCGAAGGTCAGTGGGGAGGCAGACAGGCTGGCGATGCCACAGGCATCGCTGCTGCCATTGTTGACCATCGCAGCGGTAATCGTGGCGGTGCCCGCAACATTCAAATAGACGCTGATGTTCTGGCACGTCGCCGATGGTCTCACGGTGTCCATCACCGAGACCACGCTGTTACAAGTTGCCGTGTTGCCATGGGTATCGGTCACCGTGAGCGTCACGTTGTTGGAGCCCGTATTCGCGCAACCAAATGTAGTGGGCGAGACCGTCGTCGCGCTGATGCCGCAAGCATCACTGCTGCCTGCGTTCACCATTGCAGCTGTCACCGTTGAGGTTCCGGCTTGGTTCAGGTAACTCGTGACATTCTGGCATTGTGGCGTCGGGCGCACTGTATCCATGACCGTCACGACCCCGATACAAGCTGCACTGTTGTTGTTCACGTCAGTGACCGTCAGCAGCACGTTGTTGGCGCCGACGTTGGCGCATGTGAAGCTGCTCGGCGTGATCGCCAACTGCCCGATGCCACAGGCGTCGGTGCTGCCGTTGTTCACAGCCGATGCCGTGATGCCTGCTGTACCTGCAGCATTCAAATAGGTCGTGAAATTCTGGCAGGTCGGGTTTGGCGGTAAGGTATCCCTCACCGTCACGACACCGATACAAGTTGCCGTATTGCCATTGATGTCAGTCACCGTAAGCGTGACGTTGTTGGCACCGACATTCGCGCATCCGAAAGTCGATGGGGAGACCGTCGGGGCGATGATGCCGCAGGCATCGGCACTTCCGTTGTTCACCATGGCTGCCGTGATCGACCCCGCACCTGAGGCATTGAGGAAGGTGGTGATGTTTTGGCATCCCGGCGTGGGACGCACGGTGTCCATCACCACACCGCTCGCAATGCAGGTCGCGACGTTGTTGTTTTGGTCCCTCACCGTGAGCGTCACGGAAACCGGCCCTACGTTTGTGCAGGTAAATGCGTTGGGCGCCACCAGCAAACTACTGATGCCACAAGCATCGTTGCTACCGGCATTCACCATCGCTGGGGTGATCGCAGCCGTGCCAGATGCATTGAGGTAGGCCGTGAAGCTCTGGCACAGCGCCATGGGCCGCACGGTGTCTTGGACCGTCACGACGCCAGCACAGGTACCCACGTTGTTGCTGTTGTCAGTGACCGTGAGGACCACAGCGTTTGAGCCTACATTGGCGCAGGTAAACGTCGACGGCGCCACCGTCGTGTTGGCGATGCCACAGATGTCGGTACTGCCGTTGTTGATCATCGCAGGGGTGATGTTCGCATTACCTGACCCATTGAGTTGGAGGGTAATGTTTTGGCACACTGCCGTCGGTCGCAAGGTATCCCTCACCTGTACCGATGCGGTGCAGGTCGCGGTATTTCCGGAGACGTCAGACAATGTCAATGTCACCGTATTGGCACCGACATTGGCGCAGGTAAAGGCATTAGGCGTCACAGAGCGTGAGGTGATCCCACAATTGTCGGTAGACGGGCCTTCGATGTTCCCGGTCACGATCGAGGCATTTCCGCTGGCTGGGAGAAACAATACAAAGTTGATGCAGGACGGCACTGGATCAATGCTGTCGATCACCGTCACGACCGAGCTGCAGGTTGCCGTATTGCCATTGACGTCGGTCACTGTGAGCACGGTCGTCTGGTTACCAAGGTTGGCGCAAGTATAGCTCGCCGTGCTCAGGCTCAGTGTTCCGATGCCACAAGCGTCAGAGCTGCCATTGTTGACCTGCGAAGCTGTAATCGTTGCGTTTCCTAAGGCATTCAGGTACGCATTCACTGGGCTGCAGACCGCATTGGGAGCTTGCACATCGGTCACAGTTACCGTAAATGAGCAGGAAGCCGTGTTTCCAGCAGCATCCGTCACGGTAAACCTGTTGTTGGTAATGCCCACGGGGAATGTCGCGCCACTTGCAAGGCCGATGTTCTGCACCGCCGTTTGCCCTGGGCAATTGTCGGAATTGGACACGGAGTACGTTACCACCCTGGAGCACAAACCTGGATCCGTGTTCAAGGCAATGTTGGCTGGGCAAGTAATCGTCGGCAACTGGTTGTCGACGATCACCACCGTGAACGAGCAGGTCGCCGTGTTGCCGCTGGCATCCGTGACGCGGTACACGTTGGTCGTCGTGCCGACTGGGAAGGCCGAGCCGCTGGCCAAGCCGCCGGGCAGCAGTACCGTCGTCGGGCTCGGGCAATTGTCCGTGCCGACTGGCGCGGCGAAAGTCACGACTTTGGAGCATAGACCTGGGTCGTTCGCACCCGTGATGTTGGCGGGGCAGGTGATCGACGGCAATTGGTTGTCGCTGATCACGACCGTGAACGAGCAGGTCGCCGTGTTGCCGCTGGCATCGGTGACTTGGAAAGTGTTGGTCGAGGTCCCCACGGGGAAGGCCGAACCGCTGGCCAAGCCACCGGGCAGCAGCACGGTCGTCGGGCTTGGGCAATTGTCCGCGCCGACAGGGGTGCTGTAGCTCACGACCTTGGAGCAAAGCCCTGGATCGTTGGCGCCCGTGATGTTGGCAGGGCAGGTGATCGTCGGCAACTGGTTGTCGCTGATCACCACGGTGAACGAGCAGGTCGCCGAGTTGCCACTGGCATCCGTGACGCGGAACACATTCGTTGTAGTGCCAACCGGGAATGCAGCGACGCTGGCCAAGCCTGCGGTTTGCGTCGTCGTCGGGCTCGGGCAATTGTCCGCGCCGACTGGCGCGGCGAAAGTCACGACCTTGGAGCAAAGCCCTGGGTCATTGTTGCCGGTGACATTCGCAGGGCAGGTGATCGAAGGCAACTGATTGTCGGTGACGGTGACCGTAAATGAGCATGTCGCCGAATTGCTGGAAGCATCCGTGACGCTGAAGGTATTTGTGGTCGTACCGACCGGGAAAGAGGCGCCACTGGCCAAACCTGCCGTTTGCGTCGTGACCGGGCCCGAGCAATTGTCCGTGCCGACTGGAGCGGTAAAGGTCACCGTTGCAGCACAAGTACCCACACCCGCTGTCACGCTTTGGTTAGCCGGGCAGGTGATGGTGGGCACTTCGATATCGACGACCGTGACTCCAAATGCACAAGAAGCTGTATTGCCACTCGCATCTGTGACCTGGTATATCACCGTATTCACACCCAGGCTAAAACTGGAACCGCTTGCGCCACCTGAAAACAGCGTGGTAGTCGGGCTGGGGCAATTGTCGGTACCGACGGGAACTGTGTAACTGAAATTCACTGCACAGGTGCCCGGGCTCGTAGCGATAGTCGTGTTTGTCGGGCAGGTGATCGATGGGAGCTGCGTATCAGTGACCGTAATGGTAAAGGTACACGAGGCGGTATTGCCACCGGCATCGGTCACGCGGTATTGCACGGTATTGACACCTACGTTAAAGAGGGATCCACTACCACCACCTGAAAACAGCGCCGTCACGGGGCTAGGACAGTTGTCGGCACCGACCGGTGCG